>NZ_JAGJEJ010000018.1:0-81171 GCF_018101025.1 Pseudoalteromonas sp. MMG006 | reverse complement strand
TCCAAAAATCCAAAAATCCAAAAATCCAAAAATCATTTATTCAGCACTAATAAAGCATTCCATTGCTAGCATAAAACTAACCTATTATTATTTTAGGAGATAATTATGGCCAGTGGATGGGCGCGAGATGGCGCAATTCAAGATCAAATTGACGCGAGTGTTAACGATGCTGTGCAATATGCAAGGCAAAACTTAATATCTGGGGCCAGCGCTGAGTATTGTGATGAGTGTGATTGTAAAATCCCTCAAGCGAGAAGATTAGCTTTGCCCGGGGTGAGGTATTGTGTTTCGTGCCAAAGCGAGCTTGAGGCTCAGGGTAAGAAATTGAATGGCGTCAATCGTCGTGGCAGTAAAGATAGTCAATTACGATAAAAGGTGCTTAATGGCACCTTTTATTTTATTAAATTATTAAAACTCACTCATATTTTCTTTTTTCTGAATAAGTTCTATTGAATAACCATCAGGGTCTTTAACGAAGGCAATTTCAGTTGTGCCGCCTTTTACAGGGCCTGGTTCGCGACTCACATTACCGCCAGCAGCTTTTATTGCATCACATGCTTTGTAAATATCATCAAATTCAATAGCGATATGTCCGTAAGCATTACCTAGGTCATAGTTATTCTCATCCCAATTATATGTAAGCTCTAAAACGGTATTACTTTCTTCTTTTCCATAACCAATAAAAGCGAGAGTGTAGCGATACTCCTCGTTTTGAGAGCGGCGGAGCTCCTGCATACCTAATACTTGTGTATAAAAGGCAATCGATTTATCTAGGTCGGCTACACGTAACATGGTATGTAATAAGCGCATTTTAATTCCCTCGTTATTTTTAATTTAAAACCTTTTATTAAACAGTAGCTACTAAATTAAAGCGATTTAGCAATTGCTATAAAGGCATTTAAACCATTCACGTTAAACAGTGACGGTTGTTATATCGCACCTAATGGAGCGTTACTTAATATTATAAATACACATTTTATTCTTTTTGAAAGCTTTTGTAATCTATATCGTACGCACAAGCTAAATATAAATAGAAGCTTCAAATCGCTCATACATACAATCTCTAAAACAAAAATTGACTAAGACTAGTCATTATAAATGAGCAATTTTAAAGTCAGTCAACAAGGTTTTATATATTTTGGTAATGATATGATGACTATTGGTCAACCCATTGGTAGAAAAAAAGTAACAATATTGCTAACAAAAAATGACTATGAAAATAAGCTTTTTATCGGCTTAACCTACTGAAATTAATGGTAAATTGTTTTTTGTGTTAAAGCGGTTACTAAATTAGCTAATTTACTTGGTTAACTTATTGGTTGACAAAAAACATGTATGGTAATACAGTTTTTGCATACCAATTGGTAAGTTGCTTGGTTTGAGTGAATACAATGTATTGGTAATTAATCAGAGTTACATTTTTGCACAGGTTAATTAATAAAATAACTCAAGCTAAAATATACTCTACAAATTGAAACAAAAGACACAGCGTATTTATTTATAGAGTAACTTTTACTCGTAATCATAAAAGTATGCGCCAACATATTTAGGAGTTATTCATGTCAAAACCTGTCATCGGTTTCATCGGCTTAGGCTTAATGGGCGGCAATATGGCCGAAAATTTACAAAACAAAGGCTATGAGCTAATTGTTATGGACCTTAGCAAAGATGCGGTTGCAGCATGTGTTGCTAGAGGCGCAAAAACAGCAAGCACTGCAAAAGAGCTGGCTGAAGCTTCAGATATTGTTATGTTTTGTCTAACAACATCAGCTGTTGTTGAAAAAATTGTCTACGCAGAAGACGGTATCTTAGCTGGTATTAAAGAAGGCGCAGTATTAGTTGATTTTGGTACTTCTATTCCATCATCTACTAAAAAGATTGGCGCTGATTTAGCAGCTAAAGGTGCAGGCATGATTGATGCTCCTCTAGGTCGTACTCCTGCACACGCTAAAGATGGTCTATTAAACATCATGGCTGCTGGCGATATTGATACATTTAATAAAGTTAAACCAGTACTTGAAGATCAAGGCGAGAACGTATTTCACCTTGGTGAGCTAGGTGCAGGTCATACTACTAAGTTAATCAATAACTTTATGGGTATGACAACGGTATGTGCAATGTCACAAGCTTTTGCAGTAGCTGATCGTGCGGGCGTGGATCGTCAGCAACTTTTCGACATTATGTCTACTGGTCCTTCAAACTCACCATTCATGCAATTTTGTAAAAACTATGCGGTTGACGATGTTAGTGACCTTGGTTTTTCTATTGCTAATGCGAACAAAGATTTAGGTTACTTCCTTCAAATGGTTGAAGACTTAGGTACTGAATCAAAAATTGCTGAAGGTTCATCAGCTAACCTACAAGCCGCATTTGATGCAGGCATGGGTCAAGGCAACGTACCAGAGATCTTTGATTACTTTAAACAATTAAATAAGTAATAAAGACTCAATATATGGCGCTTAACTATTTAGTTTAAGCGCCCACACACACTATCGATTGACGAGATTTAGTCTGCTTTGTACAAAAAACATATTTAAATATTCATAGAGCCTAATTCGAGTCACAATATAAAGAGTTAACTATGCGTTTTACTAACACAATAAAGCTAAGCTTAGTTCTCATTGGTTGTATATCTACACAATTAACAGCCAAAGATTATTTTGTAGATGATAAGCAAGCTTTCAGTGATATATCTTCTAACTTAGTCGCTGGCGACAAAGTAATCCTTAAAAATGGTACATGGTCTGACTTCGAAATCCTACTTGAAGGCCAAGGTACAAAAAACTCTCCTATTTTATTAACCGCAGAAACAAACGGCAAAGTAATTTTATCTGGGCAATCAAACCTAAGACTTGCCGGTAAATATTTAGAGGTTTCGGGTTTAGTATTCAAAAATGGCTACACACCAAGTGCTGCCGTTATTGAATTTCGTAAAGATAAAAACCAATTAGCCTATAACTCACGTGTAACTGAAGTCGTAATCGATAATTACAATAATCCAGACAAACGCGAGTCAGATTACTGGGTTGCGCTATATGGTCAGCATAACCAGTTTGACCACAGTCATTTAGTTGGCAAGCGTAATAAAGGGGTGACTGTTGCAGTTCGTTTAAATACAGAACAAAGCCAGAAAAATTACCACAAAATCGATAATAACTTTTTCGGTTACCGCCCTACATTTGGCTCAAATGGTGGCGAAACACTTCGCATTGGTACCAGTCATTACTCATTAACTGATTCACACACATTAGTAGAGAACAATTATTTTGAACGTACTAATGGTGAAGTAGAAATTATTTCAGTCAAGTCTGGCAAAAATATTATTCGTAATAACGTATTTTTTGAAGCGCGCGGTACGTTAACGCTTCGACATGGTAACGGTAACCTTATTGAAGAAAACATTTTCTTTGGTAATGGGGTAGATCACACCGGTGGTATTCGCGTTATTAATAAAGACCAAATTGTTAAAAATAACTACTTACAAGGTTTAACGGGGTACCGTTTTGGTAGTGGTTTTACAGTAATGAACGGTGTACCAAATTCATCGATAAACCGTTATCACCAAGTAGAAAACGCAACCATTGAAAATAATACATTTGTAAATGTTCAGCACATACAACTTGCTGCCGGCAGTGACGCTGAACGCAGTGCTGCTCCTAAAAATAGCGTCATGAAAAACAACCTCATTATTAACCAAAATAAGCAGCAGCCGTTTACTACATTTGATGATGTAAGTGGTATTGCTTTTAGGAATAACGTTGCAAACACTAAAGTACTTGATGAGTTAGCTTATGGTGTAAAAACACAAACTGTAGCGTTAACTAAAGCGAGCAATGGTTTGCTTTATCCTGAATCTACTAAGATTAAAGTGGGTGCAAAACGAGACTTAAAAGTACTTAAAAAAGAAGATACAGGTGTGAGCTGGTATCCAAAAGTACCTGCCTTAGTTAAATTTGATTCAGGAAAAACGCATACTGTAAAAGCTGATGCAAATGCCTTGTTAAAAGCGATTGAAAGCGCTCAATCAGGCGATACTTTAGAGCTTGAGAGTGGCCAGTATGATGTATCAAAGCTTGTTCAAATAAATAAAGTACTTACTTTAAAAGCTAAAAATGTAGGCCAAGCAAAGCTTACTTTTCAGCGCTCTACATTATTTGAAATTCACGACGGTGGGAGCTTAAAGCTCGATGGGCTTAGTATTTCGGGTGAAAATGCACCAGATGCTATTAATAATAGCGTTGTGCGTACTAAAAAGTGGGGCATGATTGAAAACTACCGCTTTGAAATGCATAACTCTAAAATCACTCACTTAGATATTAATCACTCGTTTCACTTTTTTGTTACTGGCAAAGGTGCGATGGCTGATGAAGTTGTGCTAACAAGTAATACATTCGATAACGTAACGGGCAATATAATTAGCCTTAATACCGAAATTGAAGACTTAGGTATTTATAACGCTGAATACGTAATTGTAAAAAATAATACATTTAACAACGTGGATGGCGCTTTGCTTAAGCTTTATCGTGGTGGTAGTGACGAGAGTACGTTTGGCCCACACCTTCAAATGAGCAATAACACACTAAACAACGTAGGCCTTGGTAAGCGTAATAAAGAGCAAGCAAGCGTATATGTTCACGGCGTTCAAGTTACCAACATCAGTGACAATCAGTTTGTTGAATCGGCTCCAATAGTCGTAGAGCATACTGTGGGTGAACCTAAAACACAGATATTAAACAATACATTTAATGCTACAAAATCTCCAAGTGTTAAAGAACTGAGAGTAAAAGGCCCGCACACAGCGATAATAAAAAACAATAAAACGACAAACAAGAAGGCGGGGTAATAATGATGAAAGTACTTAAACGTCTAAAAAGTTTCAAAATCGCGTCTTTAGCAGCGACCTTACTTTTATCTTTAGGAGCACATGCAGCGCACCCTAATTTAGTTATTACAACCGACGATGTAAAGTTGATGCGCCAAGCTATCAGCTCACATGAAAATGGAAAGTTTGCACTCGCTTATGACACTTTAAAAGCGCAAGTTGATGAGCAAATGGCACAGCCAATTACTGTACCGGTGCCAAAAGATGGTGGCGGGGGCTACACCCATGAGCAACACAAAAAAAATTATCAACTTATGTACAGCGCAGGTGTGATTTATCAATTAAGCCAAGATGAAAAATACGCAAATTATGTGCGCGACATGTTGCTTGAATACGCTGAGCTTTACCCTACGCTAGGGTTACACCCAAAGCGTAAAATGAATTCTCAAAATCCAGGTAAGTTTTTTTGGCAAAGCCTAAATGAAGCAATGTGGCTTGTATACACGATTCAAGCCTATGACTTAATACATGACTCGCTAAGTGATGAAAATAAAAAAGTAATAGAAGACGATTTACTTCGTCCTGTTTCATTGTTTACGTCAGTAGGTCAGCCTTCAACATTTAATAAAGTGCATAACCATGGTACTTGGGCGACTGCAGGTGTGGGTATGGCAGGTTATGTGTTAGATGAACCTGAATGGATAGAAAAATCACTTTATGATTTAAAAAAATCTGGCAAAGGCGGATTTGTTAAGCAGCTAGAAATGCTGTTCTCGCCTCAGGGTTACTATAATGAAGGGCCTTACTATCAGCGCTTTGCCTTATTGCCGTTTGTTACTTTTGCAAAAGCAATTGAAAACAACGAGCCGCAAAGAAAGATCTTTGATTACCGTGATGGGATCTTACTAAAAGCAATCGATACCACTATTCAGCTTAGTTACAACGGTTTGTTCTTCCCAATTAACGACGCTATAAAAAGTAAAGGTATTGACACGATTGAATTAGTGCAAGGTGTTACCGCTGCGTATGGTTTAACTAACGATGCAGGTTATCTGGACATTGCTAAGTATCAAGATCAAGTCGTTCTTACGGGAGACGGTTTAAAGGTTGCTCAAGCGCTTGATAACAAAAAAGAAACGCCATACATATTCAAATCTGTTGCCTTTGGCGACGGTAACGATGGGAAGCAGGGCGCTTTAGTTGTTATGCGTACTGAGGTAGGTGGCGATCAAGCACTTTTGTTTAAACCTGCTGCACAAGGTTTAGGTCATGGCCACTTTGATAAGCTTACATGGCAGTTTTACGACCATGGTAACGAAATCGTCTCTGATTACGGCGCAGCACGCTTTTTAAATGTAGAAGCTAAGTATGGGGGCCGTTATCTTCCAGAGAACGAAACCTACGCTAAACATACTGTTGCGCATAACACCGTTGTTGTAGATGAAACATCTCACTTTAATGCCAATGTAGAAGTAGGAAATAATAACCATCCTACGCTTAACTTTTTTGAAACCAATGAGTTTGGCACTGTCGCAAGCGGTGAAATAAGCACAGCTTACAAAGGGGTTGAACTAGAGCGTACTTTAGCACTTGTTAACTTACCAGAACTAGAAAGCACTGTTGCACTTGATGTGTTCGATGTAGATGCAAATAAAGCGCATCAATTTGACTTGCCTTTACACTATAAAGGTCAATTGATTGATACTAACTTTGGCTTACTTGCTAATACAAATCAGCTCAAAGCACTGGGTGAGAGCAACGGTTATCAACACCTATGGTTAAAAGGACAAGCTACGCCTGAAAAGGGGTTAGCAAAGGTGACATGGTTAAATGACAATGGCCGTTTTTATACGCAAACAAGTCTAGTTAACGGTGATGAATCATTTCTATTTACTCAAATAGGCGCAAATGATCCTCACTTTAATTTACGTAATGAAAACGGTTTTGTACGTCGTGTAGAAAAACAAAAGCAACATACATTTGTATCGGTGCTAGAGCCACACGGTGAGTACAATCCAAGTAAAGAATATACATTAGAAGCTGTTAGCCGTGTTTCAGATTTAAAATACAGCACACAAGGTGATGTGGTACTTGTTGAACTAAACGTAAAAGATACACCTTATTTAGTTGCAATTAACAAGTCACAAAGCTCAGCTAAAAACAATTTCACATTTCAAAATAAAGCATTCACCTTAAATGGCCGTCTTGGCGTTTATGCGTTGAAGAATACTCAGGAGTAAACAGGATGCAAAAGCAAAGCGCACATTTTTCATTTGGTAACGAAACCGAAATTGAAGACTTAGGAAATGGCCTAAAACGCCAAATGCTTGGTTATAACGAAGAATTAATGGCTGTTAAAATTTGGTTTGAAAAAGGAGCTATTGGTTATAACCATGCTCACAGACACTCTCAAGTAACTTACGTAGTTGAAGGTGAGTTTCACTTTAATATTGACGGCGTAACTAAAATCTTAAAACCAGGTGATAGCTGCCTAATCCCACCATTTGCAGATCATGGTGCTACTTGCCCAACTGGCGGTATTTTAATTGATACCTTTAGCCCGGCGCGTGAAGACTTTCTTGAGGATTAACCTATGAAAATTCAAGGCTTACGCTGGTGGGTTATAGTGCTAATTGCACTTGCTACCATTATTAACTACATCGACCGTCAAGCACTTAGTGTTTTATGGCCTGACATTGTAGAAGAAATGTTTCCTGATGAGTCTGCATTAGAACGTAAACAAATTTACGCAAATATATCGATTGTGTTTGTGTTTGCTTATGCATTTGGCCAAGCCATATTCGGTAAAATATTTGACTGGGTGGGTACCCGCCTAGGTTTTGTGTTGTCGATTGGTGTGTGGTCGTTAGCGACTATTGCTCATGCTTTTGCACAAGGTGTTTTAAGCTTAAGTATTTTCCGCGCAATCTTAGGTGTAGCTGAGGCGGGTAACTGGCCGGGCGCAGCTAAAGGTAATGCCGAGTGGTTCCCTACAAAAGAGCGTGCGCTTGCACAGGGTATCTTTAACTCAGGTGCTGCTATTGGTGGCATTATCGCAATACCTTTAATTGCTTATCTAACAGTATATTTTAGCTGGCAAATGGTGTTTGTATTTGTGGGTGCATTGGGCTTTTTATGGTTAGTTCCATGGATTATTTTAGTTAAAGCACCACCAGGTTCACATCCTTGGATATCAGCTGAAGAGCGTGAGTACATTTTAACAGGCCAACGTCGTGTTGATGACAATGGTGATGTTACAAATGATGAAGGTGAAGAATATAACCCATCTACTGGTGAGCTACTTTCTCGTAAGCAAAGTTGGGGTGTAATTATTGCCTCTGCAGCAATTGACCCTATTTGGTGGTTATTCGTTTTTTGGATTCCAATTTATCTAAATGAAGTATATGCAATGGATGTTAAATCTATAGGTATATACGGCTGGGTACCTTACGTAGGCGCAATGTTTGGCGCATGGTTTGGTGGCTTATTGGCGCAGAACCGCTTAAAAGCAGGTTGGAACACAGATAGAACACGTAAGCTTACTATTACGCTTGGTTGTTTAATTATGTTGCCTTCATTATTAGCAATGGCAAACCCTGGTGGACCAACAACTGCAGTAATTATTATGGCTGTTATTTTATTTGGCTTTCAAACGGCAATTGGTAACGTACAAACCTTACCAAGTGACTTATTAGGTAAAAAAGCAGTAGGTACCTTGTCTGGTTTTTCTGGCATGGCGGCTAAGCTAGGTGCAGTGGGCCTTACATCTTTAGTACCAATATTAACTGCTGACGGTAATTATGCGCCTGCATTTATTATTGGTGCATCGCTTGCCATTATTGCTATGGCTGCTGTTTGGATTCTTATTCCAAAAATTGAACCTCTAAAAAAGCCTGATTAATCTGAAAGGAACTGCTATGCCTACACAACAGTGCTTGCGCATAGCAGTTTATTACAAAGGATAATTTCCCAAAATGAAAAATATTTACTTTATGGGTGAGTGTATGGTGGAGCTTAGAGCAATGAGCGCTGCGACGTTACACCAATCATTTGCAGGCGATGTTTATAATTCTGCCGTATATTTAAAGCGTTGCTTTCCTGAAGTAGCAACATCCGTTGTAACTGCTTTAGGCCAAGACAACTTAAGTAAAAAAATGTTAGAGCGCTTTGAAAGTGAACAACTAGATACTCAGTTTGTATTTGCTCACGAAAGCAAAGTACCGGGTATGTACTACATAGAAACAGATGCTTTTGGCGAGCGCAGCTTTATTTATTGGCGCAGCGATTCTGCAGCTAAAAAAGTAGTTAGTTTTTTAAATACAGACGTTGTGAAACAGATTTCACAAGGTGATATGTTTTTCTTTTCCGGCATTTCACTTGCTGTAATTGATGAAAATGCGCGTGAAGATTTTTGGCATGTAGTAAAACAATTAAAAACTGCAGGCGTAAAAATAGTATTCGATCCTAATTACCGCGCTCGTTTGTGGAATAGTGTTGATGAGACTAAAACGCAGTACGACCTAGCATTTGGTCTTGCTGATGTAACGCTGCCAGGCGTTGAAGATTTAACAACCCTTTACGATGTTCACAGTGTTGAAGACGTTATTGAATATTTAAAAATATATAACATAGACGAAATTATCGTTAAAAATGGCCCTGAATCGGTTATTACCCAATTAGACAACACACTTCAAAGTCACACAATAATACCTGTTACTAATGTTGTTGATACAACATCAGCAGGGGATGCTTTTAATGGCGTTTATTTAGGCGCTCGTTTATCTGGCAAATCTATTGCTGATGCAGTACAGCTTGGTGCTAAAGCCGCAGGGACTGTTATTCAACAGCCTGGCGCAATTGCTCCAAAAGATGTTTTTCAGCTTGCAATGGCTAAAGCTGGCATTTAATAAATTTATAGGCCGCTTATCTCGGCCGCACTACTTAAAAATAAAGGAACAACGTTATGACTCGCTTTTCTGAACTTATGTCAGGGCAAACACTGCTACCTATAATTCAAGCTGATACGCCAGAGCAGGGTGTACAAATTGCTAAAGCAATGGCAGATGCAGGCCTTACATTAGTAGAAGTTGTGCTTAGAACAGAAGCATCTTTAGATGCTTTAAAAGCAATAAAAGAGCAAGTGCCTGAGCTTAAAGTTGGCGCAGGAACAGTTATTAACGAAACTATTTTACAGCAAGCTATAGATGCGGGTTCTGATTTTATTGTAACTCCAGCAGTATCTCCTAAACTTTTAAGTGCACTTACAAAGTGTAACGTGCCTGTTTTACCTGGTGTATCAAACACAGGGGATATTTTGATGGCGCTTGAATATGGCTTTAAAGAGCAGAAGTTATTCCCTGCATCGCTTGCTGGTGGTGCGCCATTTGTTTCTGCTGTATCAAGCGTTTTTAGAGAAGTTAGTTTTTGCCCAACGGGTGGCGTAAGCGAGAAGAATAAAATGGATTACCTATCTTTAAGCAACGTGTTTGCAGTAGGTGGAACATGGGTCGCTAAGAAAGAGTGGGTCAAAGAGCAAAACTGGCAAGCAATCACTGACTCGTGTATTGAAGCTATAAAGTAAGAAGGAATCTAACAATGGAACATTTAGCCTCGGCAATACTGCCTGGCGTAATAGTTGGTGACGAAGTAAGTGTGGTATATGAACATGCTCGTGCTAACCAATATGCCTTACCTGCCGTTAATGTTGTAAGTACAACTTCAATTAATGCTACCCTAGAAGCAGCAAAAAAAATGAGCTCGCCAGCCATCATTCAATTGTCTAATGGTGGTGCGCAATTTTTTTGTGGTAAGGGCTTAGTGTTGCCAGATCAGCAAGCTGCTGTGCTTGGTGCTGTGAGCGCTGCTCGTTATGTCCATGCTGTTGCTGCACATTACGAGGTACCCGTAATGCTGCATACCGATCATGCAGCTAAAAAATTGTTACCTTGGATAGATGGTTTACTTGATGAAGGTGAAAGACACTTTGAATTAACTGGTAAGCCGCTATTTAGTTCACACATGATCGATCTTTCTGAAGAATCTCTTGAGGAGAATATAGAAATATGTGAGCGCTACCTAGCACGCATGGCTAAAATTGGAATGACGCTTGAGATAGAGTTAGGGTGTACTGGCGGTGAAGAAGATGGTGTTGATAACTCTCACCTAGATAGCTCGGCCTTGTATACGCAACCTGAAGATGTTGCTTTTGCTTATGAGCGATTAAGTAAAATTAGCCCTAACTTTATTATTGCCGCATCGTTTGGCAATGTTCATGGTGTGTACAAGCCTGGCAATGTTGTACTAACGCCAAGTATTTTAAAAGATTCTCAAGCTTACGTATCAGATAAGTTCAACCTGCCTAATAATTCAATTAACTTTGTGTTTCATGGTGGTAGTGGTTCTGAATACAGTAAAATTGCAGAATCATTAACTTATGGCGTAGTAAAAATGAATATCGATACTGATACACAATGGGCGTGTTGGAATGGTATTTTAGATTACTACAAAGATAAGCAAGCTTACTTACATGGTCAGATTGGTAATCCTGATGGCGATGATAAGCCAAACAAAAAATATTACGACCCACGTGTATGGCTTCGTCACTCTGAGCAAAGTATGGTCACAAGACTCGAACAATGCTTTACCGATCTTAATTGTATAAATAGGTACAATTAATGAAAAGATTAAATACAGTTCTTAAAGAAGACGGTGTAGAAACCGACCTTATTTTACTTATACGTACTATTTTAGCGACATCAAAAGAAATTGCTTTTAGAGTAAGCCAAGGCGAACTGGCTGGCGTTTTAGGTTCAACGCTAAACGAAAATGTCCAAGGTGAAGTACAAAAAAAATTAGATGTAATTGCTAATCAACTTTTGAAAGATATATTAATAGACGACACATTAGTCAAGTCTGTAGCATCGGAAGAAGAGGATCATGTAGTAGGGGCCCACCCTGATGGTAAATTTATAGTTGCTTTTGACCCTCTCGATGGTTCATCAAATATTGATGTGAATGGCCAAATAGGTACCATATTTACAATTTACCCAGCGCGAGATGATGTTGCCTATGACAGTGATGAGCAATTTAATCAGCCAGGTACTAACCAAGTTTGTGCTGGCTATGTTTTATATGGCCCATCGTCATTACTTGTAATGAGTACGGGCGGTCCTACGCGATGCTATACGCTGGATTCTACTCATGGCGGGTACTTGTTAACTAATAAGCAGTTAGATGTACCAAAACAAAGCAGAGAATTTGCAGTCAATATGGCAAATTACCGCTACTGGGATGAGCCAACACAAGTGTATTTTGATAAATTGCTTTATACCTGCGAGAGCTTTGAAAAAAGCTCAATGCGCTGGAATGCAGCAATGGTTGGTGATGTTCACCGTATATTATGCCGTGGCGGATTGTTTTTGTATCCTCAAGACAAGCGAAGCGGTAATGATAATGGTAAAATAAGATTACTTTACGAAGCAAATCCACTTGCGTTATTAATGGAAAATGCCGGTGGTAAAGCCACCTCTAGAGGTAATCGGATTTTAGATATCGCTCCGTCTAGCTTACATCAACGAGTGCCTGTTGCTATGGGCTCACAAGAGCCCGTTGAGTTTTACAACAATACATTTAAATAGATAAGCACTGACCTTACGTTAAAGTAGGACGAAAATTTCTCCTGCTTTAACTTTTCAACCATTGACATGAAATTATAACTCCACTTAGGCAGCTACAAAAAATTTTACTACGGCTATAACCCCTTTTATTATTTTTTTCCTCTTTCACTCCAATACCCATAAAGAACAACTCAAACTTTGTTAATTTCAAATTAGTTAAAAAATAAAGTTTAAGTGACAACTGTAAATTACCTTAGTTAATTAAATGTTTTTTATTGTGGTTTAATTGGTCAGCACACTGACAAAAATTTATTTGGATATGGCTGTATTAACAATTTTCAATTTCTTTAGACTTTAAATAAGTTGGTAAGAACTTTCGGGTGTTTTTTAACACATCAAATAACTAGCCAAATATAAAAAACATAAAGTCGCTTAGTGATAGTCTCCATGAAATTAAAACACTTCGCATTTTGTAATCCTGATGGTATATCAGGCCATGTTACTAATGCTATACAGTTGGTGAAGCCAGTGATGGGGCACATAGATTTACTTATAATTGTGTATGGCCTTCACATGGGTGATAGCGTAATAAATGAATCTCATATTCTCAATCCAATTGCTAATGACTGAGTAAAGAACCTGCAGAAGACGAACCTACTGCTGAAAATACACTCTTTTTAGGCTTATTTTATCCGAAGAGACCTGATAGTGATCAGGCATTTAAATACGCCTGTGATTTAATAAACCACAACCACTCAGTATTTAGCAATAACTTTGGCTTGTAGATAGTCGAGTTTCAGGTGATAACAGCAATGATTGGGGAGCAATTAGAAACCTTAATGGTAATGGTACATTTGAAACCGACGGCGCAATTGGCCAAAACCCAGTAGTCAGTAATAAAAAGGTACTTGAGTATGTTACTTTTGAAAGTACATTAATTAAAGTTGCTACTGCAGGTGCATTAGCAGTTGCAGGCGCCACACAACTAACTTACATGAACCGCTCTCAGCTAGGCGCTAGTTCTACTTAGGCAGCAGAAAAAATAAAACGCCTTTATAAACAAAAAAAACCATGTTGGAACTTTTTGTTTTTAAATAATTACAAGTTATGCATTAAACCTACATGACATGTCGGTAATGCAGGTTATCTTTAATTGGTATACCTTATGGTAATATTTAAAGCTTAAATTGGTTGATCATGGATAGGTGTTTAAGTATATTAAGGCCAGAAGACACATTATATATACAAAAGCTTAACAGGCTAACACACTTAAATCACACAACAACAACCAGCGGAGAATTCAAATGTCGTTGAAGTCAATAAAGAATAATAATTCTATAACAGGGCAGTTTGCATTAAGACCTGTTGCCAAATGGGTAAGAACAGCGGTCATAGCAGGTATGGCAACTTCTTGTGCATTTTCGGCAAGCGCACAACAAGAACAGGGAAAAACGACAGAAGTTGAAGAAGACGTAGAAATTATAAGTGTTACAGGTACCCGTAGAACAATACAGGATCAAATTGCTATAAAGCGAGAAGCGACAACAGTCGTTGATGGTTTATCATCAGAAGATATTGGTGACTTACCTGCACTCTCTATTGGTGAAGCACTAGAATCAATCACTGGTGCTGCATCGCACCGTGAAAACGGTGGAGCAACAGAGATCACTATCCGTGGTCTTGGTCCGTTTTTAAGTGCAACGCACATTAACGGTCGTGAAGCTACAAATGGTAGTGGTGACCGTTCAGTTAATTTTTCACAATTCCCATCAGAGCTTGTTAAAAAAGTAGCAATTTATAAAACGCAAGATGCATCAATGATTGAAGGTGGTGTTGCAGGTGTTATTGCGCTTGAAACTGTAACGCCATTGGATTACGGCAAACAACGTGTATCGGGTGAAGTTAAGTTAAACTATAACCCTGATGAAGGTAATGTTGATAATTCACTACAAAGTGATATGGGTTACCGTGGTACATTTAGTTATGTTGATCAATATGAGTTTGATAATGGCCAAGCAGTTGGTGTGTCTTTTGGTGTACAGCGCCAAGAGGTTAGCTCACCTGAAGCAGAGTATAGAAGCTCAAGCCCTTCAGGTTCATCGCTTTGGGCATGTTTAAACGATCCTAATAATACTAATGAAGGTTTTTATCGTAGCAGCGCAGGTGATTGTGAAGATCAGGTAGCTGGTGAAAAATTAAAGAACCAAGGCTATGACGCTAATATAGATCCTGAAACAGGCAAAGCCTTTAGTGATGGTACTCCGTATGCTTGGACTGGCAGTAGTCGAAGCTTTCGTCAAAACGAGACATCAGATGAACGTGACGCAATGTTTTTTGCACTGCAATACCAACCTTCAGCTGATTGGGATATTAACTTTGATACGCAAATATCTGACCGTACTCAACAAGAAGCACGTCATGACCTAATCTTTTTACAAAAACGTGCAACGCCAGGTGTAACGGGCCCGACTCTTGTTACAAATGATGTAGGCGGTATTCTACATTGGGAAGGTGAAGAACGTATTGAATCATCCGGTGAGCAATTTTCACGTGAAGAGAATTATCAAGGGTATGGTTTAAATATTGAGCACAATGTAACAGACCGACTGACAGTGAGTGTTGATTTAGCATACTCAAAAACAGATCGTGAAGAGTTACAAATATCAAACCGTGGCAGAACCTCTGATCGTAACTATTTTACATGGGATATGGGCGATGAAATTCCTCATTTCACATTAACTGATTTTGATGTAACAGATATTTCTAACTTTACTGATAGTTTAAGAACACGTTTAGATCGCGAGAATGTTCGCGAAAATGTTATTAAATCAGCGCGCTTAGATTTTGATTATGAATTAGATAGTGGCATGTTCACTAAAATTGAAGGTGGTATCAGAACATCTGAGCTTTCTTTCATACAATTTGGTGGTACTGGAAACGGTGGTAATGGCTCAAGAGTTGAGTACACAATAGGCGATGATACTGCACTTGAAATTCTTCAAGGTTGTCAAATTGACTTCCCTGAATCAGGCTTTTTATCAAGCGTGTCTGATGGCGATATCGTAACTAATGTTGATAGTGACGGTAACGTAATTGCTAGCGGTACAGGTTCATCATGGGCGACGTACGATAATGTGTGTTTCTCTCAAGCAGTAGCTGCAACAGATTCTGATTACAACGGTGAGTTTGGCTACCCAGACGTAGATTACCAAAATACAGGTACTGTTGATGTAACAGAAAAAACAACCTCTGCCTATTTAATGGCTAGCTACGATACAGAAATGTTTGGTAAGTTTATTCGTGGTAACTTTGGTCTTCGTATAGTTGATACTGAGGTAACCTCAGTTGGCTTCAGAGCAGATTACTCTGTCGGTACCGATGCAGACACCGGATTTCTTGAACTAGTATCAGATCCAACAACACTTGATAAAGTAGAAAGTGGCTCAAGCTATACAAAATACCTACCTAGCTTTAACCTAGTTGTTGATTACAGCGAAGATATACTACTGCGTGCAGGTATCTACCGTGGTATGTCTCGTGCAGACCCTTCAGATTTGAGCTATAACCGTGAATTTTCAACAAGTAGTAATGAAGATGGTGCAGCTACGTCACTTTCTGATTTATTAATTGGTGTTAATGGTTCGGGTAACCCATCAACGCAACCTTTAATGTCGTGGAACTATGATGCGGCAGTTGAATGGTATCCTAATGAAGACTCTATTGTAGCGTTTAGCCTTTACTATAAGCAGTTTCAAGGTGGTTTTGAGAAACAGACTGTTCTAGAAGAATTTACAATAGACGGGGAAACGGTATCTCTGCCGATTACTAACTCTGTTACATCAGACGATGAAAGCGAAATAGTAGGTCTAGAAGCATCGTTCTCATACCGTTGGGACAATGGTCTCGGTGTGAAGTTTGGTTATAACTTCGCAGATACTGACTTTGAGTTTGAAGATAGCTTATACGGTGATACTTTTACTACAGATCTTGATGGTAATACAACACAGTTAAAAGAAGGTATCGTTGAGCCAGGTTCAGTTCCTGGTTTCTCTAAGCATGTATTTAGTAGCCAACTTTACTACCAAATTGGCGACTTCGATACTGCGGTTATTTATAAATATCGTAGTGAGTACTTCCAACCTTACACAAGCAACGGCACTCGCTTACGTTATGTAGACGGTGTAGGTGTATGGGAAATGCGCGCATCTTATAAAGTTAATGAACACTTCAGAATTAAAGCCGAAGCAATTAACTTATTTAGTGCACCTAAATCACAAGATTTCTTTGTGGAAGGTAACTTAGGTGAAGTAAATGATTACGGCCCACGTCTGTTCTTAGGTATGAGCTTTAAGCTTTAGTAAAAACAAAAGTACAATATAAAAAAGGCGGTTTACCGCCTTTTTTAATGCCCATAGTTAAACAACATCAACACTCCCTCTTAATTAAAACCACCTCCCTAAACATACTATTGAAATTTCGATCAGTAACTTATCCATGCTGCTAATGTAAAAAACTGATTTCATATGCCTAAATTTAAATATTAACTATTTAATTGCATAAACACTTCTATGACCAAAGTCTAGATTATACAGAGCGAATAATATGTTAGAGGATATGCTTGGTTAACCAATTTGGTGCAACAAACATTTCTATATAAAGATTTTTATAGTTAATTTTCATTTAATTTTTAACAAAAAATCTTGCCAAATTGCGTATTTTTAATGGTGTTTTATAAATTATCACCATTTTTAAATACATTTAAAAACATATATTTAGATTGTTTTTTAATCTTTATTTGAAACTATCTAATTTATGAACTTTACTTTTGGTAAGTTAGGTAGAGTTGTATTTGAATAAATCTAGCTTACCACTTACTTGACCTTTTAGTTGAATGGTGTAAATATTGAGTTAATGATTTGTAATAAATAAAGGTTTTACCAAAGATAAGCGTAGCGAGTTAAACATAGCATTTCAC
This sequence comes from Pseudoalteromonas sp. MMG006, assembly GCF_018101025.1. Taxonomy (NCBI): domain Bacteria; kingdom Pseudomonadati; phylum Pseudomonadota; class Gammaproteobacteria; order Alteromonadales; family Pseudoalteromonadaceae; genus Pseudoalteromonas; species Pseudoalteromonas sp. MMG006. The sequence continues at coordinate 63,758 of NZ_JAGJEJ010000018.1, read as the reverse complement.
ACACACAGGAAAAAAACTATGAGTCACAAGTTATCTAAAATTACTCTGGCGGTTATATCTGCCACTGCACTGAATTTTTCTTTGTCAACACAGGCACAAGAAGCTCAACCGCAAGCGAAAGACGATTTAGAAGTTATTGAGGTTTCGGGCATTCGCCAATCATTAACTAACGCCCTAGCTGAGAAGCGATCGGCAAATAGTCTAGTAGAGATTATTCAATCGGAAGATATTGGTAAACTACCTGACCAAAACTTAGCAGAAGTGCTAGAAAACGTAACGGGTATTCAAATTACTCGCCAAGCCGGTGTGGGTACCGGCGTACAAATTCGTGGTACAGATGCAAACCGTACTGAAATAAACGGGGTATCTACCGTGGGCTCTGGCTCAGGTCGTAGTGGTATTAGCTTTGAAGATGTTTCTGCATCAATTATATCAAGTTTGGAAGTTATAAAGTCTCCAGAGGCTAAAACCATTGAAGGTTCTGTTGGTGGAACAATCAACCTTAAAACTATTCGTCCTCTTCATTTAGGAGAGCAATTAGCCACAATCAGAGTACAAGGAGAAAGCAGTAGCCTTAGTACAGATAGTGGTTTACAACCTCGTTTTTCGGGTACGTTTGCTGATAACTGGGAGACAGATGACTACGGTAAATTTGGTATACTTGTAAGTGGCAGCTACGCAGAGCAAGATGTAACAGCATTTCGTCCTCGTGCAGACAGAGATAACATTATTACCTCAGACAGTGGCGTAGCCAGTGCACAGTCATTTGATTTTTTACCAATCCAGTTCTTTGTACAAGATTACGATAACTATGAATACGAAACTAAGAACTTTGTAGGTACCATTGAGTGGGCACCAAATGACAATACAAAGTTTTACTTTGACGCAGTGGTAAATGATCAAGAGCGACGCCAAGAAAGTTCGCGTGTACAAGCATCTGGTGTAAGTGCACTTAATGATATTTCTATCCCTGATTCGTTTGAAACTGTGAACTTTGGTTCACTTGGTGGTACAAACTTAGGCTCTATTCAAGCAGCGCTTAGTGGTGTGATCCCAGTAAATTTAGAAAACGATGATGACGATCCAAATCTTCGTTTTTCAAGCGATACAAATTCTCGTGTTACTGACAGTAATATATTTAGATTAGGCGGTGAGTGGCAAGGCGATAAATGGTTTGTAAGCGCTGAAATTGCATCATCATCTTCAGATACAACAACCCCAAGCTTTAATACAACGCTTAACTTTATCAATCCAAATGTACCTTTAGATGCTGGTGGCGGTAATGATAACAGTGTGCCATTTGAGTATGATTTATCGGGCGGTGCGTTAGCCTTTGGTATTGCACAAGGGGCAGAATACGCACCTACGGTTGAGCAATTACTAGACCCTGCAAACGTCGTGCTTCGCGATGTAAATATTGGCCAAGATACAGTTGAAAACTCTGAAGATGCATTTCGTATCGACTCAACTTATTACACCGATTCAATTATAACCTCTGTTGATTTTGGTTACCGTTACAGCAAATCACAAAGTAAGCAAAACGAAATTACATCAAGTATTGGTTTAAGAACAATGGCTGATAGTCCATCGGGAGATTTGTTTGCTGACTTATTAGTAGCTGGCCCAGATAACTTTAATGAAGCAGATGGTCGTTCGTTATACATTGGTGATTTTTTACTTATTGACCCAGAGCTTGTAGCATCAGACCCTGATGCGGTACTTGCTACACTGCAAGCTGCAATGACAGCGCATGGCTCAAGTAAAACATTAAACGCGCCAACATCAAGCTCTGCAGGCTTTTTTGATATAGAAGAAACGACGCATGCGTTGTATGCGCAAGCTAATTTTGAATACGAAATGATTCGCGGTAACTTTGGCGTGCGTTACATCCAAACTGACGTAGAGTCTACAGGTAATTCTGTAACCGTAGATGGCAGTGGTAATGAGCTTGTGACGCGCATTACTAATGAATCAGATTATGACTTTATTTTACCACGATTAAACCTTGTAGCCGACGTATCAGAAGACGTACTTGTTCGCTTTGGTGTTGGTAAAGATATTCGTCGCCCTGATTACAATGACCTATCTACATCTGTTACCTATAGCACTAGTCCAAATGACGAAGTTGAATTTGGTAACCCTGCCTTAAAGCCAGAAGAAGTGCTTTCTTATGACTTATCAGCTGAATGGTACTTTGCTGAAGCAAGTGTATTTAGTGTAGGTATATTCCACAAAACGCGTAAAGAATTACATGTTAATCAGTTAACATCACCAGTAGAAGACCCAGTAACAGGCTTTCGTGATTTAACGGATCCGTGTGAAGGTGGTGGTATATTTAACCCAATTGCAGATATTAACGTATTTGGCCCTGAAAATGGTCGCGGTGTGTGTGTAGGTACAGAAACCAAAGTAAACGATAGTGGCGAAACAACCCAAAAAGGGATTGAGTTTGCCTTCCAATACGACCTTTCAAGCTTTGAAAAAGATATTGGTTGGGCGTCTGGCTTTGGTGTTTTAGCTAACTATACAATTCAAGAGTTCTCTGGCGGCGAAACTGAAAACTCAGCAACGTCTAGAGCAAGTAGTGTATTTGCAGCAACAACTGGCACGCCAGGTATTGATGTAAGCGAGATACAAGGCTTACTTAACTTATCAGAAAATGCTTATAACTTTACTTTGTACTACGAGAAATTTGGGTTATCAGCACGTATGCGCTACACATGGCGTGAAGGCTACCGCTCAAATGACTTTGGTAGTACGTCTAGCTTCCCGTGGGGCTTCCCAGTGGTACAAGAAGATCGTGGACAGCTTAATGCAAGCATTAGTTACGATGTAAACGAGCAACTAAATATTGGTTTAGAGGCGGTAAATATTACTGAATCTGAAATTAGCCAGTCTTGTGTAAACGAAAGCGCACTATTGTGTTTCCAAGGTCTAACAGACCGTCGTATAACACTAGGTGCTAGCTACCGTTTTTAAAAAATAAAATATTGAGAGTGCGTTGCCTGTACGGGCAGTAAAAGCAAGCCGCATGGCTTGCTTTTTTTTGTATTAAAGCTAAGCGAGCTAATGTAATGTGGTTGTTCTTTATAAGTAGGCGCTGATGTAGCATAAACGCTAAACCTAGACGACGTTAGGCGAAGGGCGAGAGCAGGAGACTTAGCTCTTTATTTTATCAATACTTAGTTAGCAAGTCTTACGTTACGAAGAATAACCCTAACATAGAACAAATTTAGTCCATAGAGCCCATCACCTTCTAACCACACTTTGAGCTAATTAGGGTTTGGTTAGTAAGTAATCAGTAACATCTTAGCGATATATTTAAAGCGATAGAGCGTAAATTTAGTGATACTTAAAATTGCGCAATTAGTCTCAGGCTAAAGCCTATTTACGTTGGCATTGTATATAGTGTGGGATTCAAATATATCTAAGGCGTATTAAGTAAATATTTAAAACGAGGATAATCTTCTTTATTCATTCATGTATTTTATTACTGGCTAGCACTGCTTTCGCGGCTGGTTATTAGTAATACTCAGCCAATTAAATCTCTTTTCTACTTTGTTCACTTTCTTCAGCCATTATTTTTAAAATAGTTGTGATTATTTTAGCTTTACTTCGAATAACTAAATAAGACGAGATTGTGCGTATTATTGTGAAGCCACAATAACGATACTCGAATGTGTACATACGATGGAAGTAAACCACAATGTAAAAAGCCGTATATAGTTTTTGATGCTATAGATATTAAAAATAATAAGTTGCTGTGAGTCACTTAAATGATGGGTTTTTGAATAAATGACGACTAATAAAAAGACGCTATTTGCTAAGACAATGGAGCAGCATAAGGGCATTGTTTATAAAATTGTCAATTCATACTGTCACAATCAAGATGATCGGCAAGACCTAGCGCAAGAAATACTCACCACCATGTGGCTCGCTTATGACAACTACAACAAAGACTATAAATTTTCTACTTGGATGTACCGAATCGCACTTAATGTGGCAATTTCCTATTACCGCAAAGACAGTAAACGAGAAGATAAAGCCAATGCAAATGAGCATTGCATTGTGCATATAGCGGACCTTTAAGCACAAGACGATAAAAGCGAAGACGTTAAGTAATTATATGAATTTATAGGAAAGCTCGATAAGTTAAATAAAGCCATTATGTTGCTGTATTTGGAAGAAGAGCCTCACGAAAGCATAGCGAAGAGTTTAGGCATAAGTAAAACCAATGTCGCTACGCGAATAGGCCGAATTAAAGAAACACTAAAAAATCAATTTGAAAAACAGGGGGCTTAGTATGAATTTAGATAATTTTAAAAACACATGGCAGCAGCAAAATAGTTTTAACGAATCTGCTATTACAATAAACCAATCAATGCTGAGTGAGACAAAAGTGAATAAACAAATGAAAGAACTCAGCAATATGAAATGGGCACGTATTATTGAAAGCGCAGCTTTCTTTTTTATTATTGTTTTATTGGGGCAGTACATTGCAAAAAACGTTAGTGTTTCAGCGCCTGTAATATCTGCATTAATACTGGGTGTGTTTGCCATTGTTGGCCTTGCGGGTAATATTGGCCAAATAGTGCATATTTCTATCATTGATTATGCAAAACCAATTAGCCAGCTACAAAAAAACATTTACCGTCTTTGCTCACATAAATTGCAACTAACTAAGTTGTTATTAATGTCAGCCCCTTTATGTATGGCTTATGTGTTTATTGGGTTTGACGTGTTATTTGAAATTGACTTATTTGCACACCTAGAGCAACACATGGTTTGGTTTTACAGCGTGTCATCACTACTACTTTTAATTGCCGCAGGCTGCGTATCAGCTAAACTAAACTACACAAATATTAAAGCGCCTTGGGTTAAGCGCACCATTGCATTTATTGTCGGTGAGCGTTTAGTGAATATAGCGCAATTTATCAATAGTATAGAATCAACAGACAGCTAAATAATTAGCTGTCTTACTTTTAAATACTCAAAATATTGTTATTTAAGGTTAGTCCGTTTTTTCTTTAAACTCACACAAATCTTCAATAATACAGCTGCCGCATTTAGGCTTACGGGCAACGCAGGTATAGCGTCCGTGTAGTATTAACCAATGGTGTACGTCTACTTTAAACTCTTTAGGGACAACCTTTTCAAGTTTTTGCTCAACAGCGACTACATCTTTACCCATGGCGAGTTTAGTACGATTAGATACACGGAATATATGTGTATCCACAGCTATTACAGGCCAACCAAAGGCTGTGTTTAGTACGACATTTGCGGTCTTTCGGCCAACACCGGGTAGGGCTTCAAGGGCTTCACGGTTTTCGGGAACGATACCGTTGTGTTGATCAACCAGTATTTGGCACATTTTATACACGTTTGCGGCTTTTGAATTAAATAGCCCAATAGTTTTAATATAATCGCGCAATGTATCATGGCCAATATCTAAAATGGCTTGTGGCGTATTAGCAACCGGAAATAACTTACGCGTGGCTTTATTAACGCCTACATCGGTGGCTTGTGCAGAGAGTGTGACCGCTACAAGTAACTCAAACGGGCTTGAGTATTCAAGCTCGGTTTCTGGGTGTGGATTATCATCGCGTAGGCGAGAAAGTATTTGGTGACGTTTTTCTTTATTCATGCAACTTAAAACGCATTAGCTTTTAAATAAGTTAATGCGTTTTCCCCTTAAGTTAAGCTAGTAACACGTGCGCGTGGACCTTTTTTAGCCTCAGGCGGCGTTACTTGTTTTGATTTTATTTGTGCGTCAATTACATTTTTTGCCGCAATAAGTAGGCCAAGCCCTAAAAAGGCACCTGGCGGTAAAATGGCGAGTAAAAACTGGTTATCAAAACTAAATACTTCTATGCGCAGGCTTTGTGCCCATGGACCTAATAGTAAATCGGCACCGTCGAATAATGTGCCTTGGCCTATTAGTTCGCGCATTGTACCTAACACTACCAGTACGGCCATAAAACCTAAGCCCATCATTAGGCCGTCGAATGCTGATAAATGAACTGGGTTTTTAGATGCGTATGCTTCGGCGCGGCCTATAATGGCGCAGTTTGTCACTATAAGCGGAATAAATATTCCAAGTGATTGATACAAACCAAAGGTGTAAGCGTTCATAAGTAACTGAACTATGGTTACAAAGCCTGCAATAATCATTACAAATACAGGGATACGAATATCTTTAGGTACCCAGTTACGTACAACCGATACAGTAATATTTGAGCCTACAAGTACTAATAAAGTAGCCAGGCCTAAGCCAAGTGCATTGGTTACTGTTGAGGTAACGGCAAGTAACGGGCATAACCCTAAAAGCTGAACAAGGGCTGGGTTATTTACCCAGACCCCTTCTTTGTATAGTGTTTTTAATTCGCTCATTTTTTTACCTCTACACATTCGGCATTTGGCGCTGCAAAAATATCGTCAAAATTGCGTTGTGCGAATAAAACTGCGTTTTTAACAGAGCCTACAACTGCACGCGGTGTGATTGTAGCGCCTGTGAATTGATCAAACTGGCCGCCATCTTTTTTAACTGCCCAGCGTGCGTCATTTTCGCCATCAACGGTTAAATCATTAAAGGTTGTAATCCACAGCGATTTTTTTACTTCTACTTTATCACCAAGGCCGGGTGTCTCTTCGTGTTTAGTTGTACGTACACCAGCTATAGATCCATCACTTAAAACGGCTGTAAGTAAGTTAATATCACCACTGTAACCATTTGGCGTAACGTGGCGAATAACGACGGCAACGGGTTTATTATTTTTACGAGCACGGTAAATAACTTGATTAGCGTATGGACCAAGCGTTTCATCAGTAAATATAACGCAATCTGTAGATAATTCGTTGTCGTACGATTTTGGGTCGAGTACTTCTTGTAGTTGCGCTGTAAGTTGTAGCTGCTCTTGCTCTGCAATTTTATCTGCGGTGAGTGCGTTTATTGAGGCAACCAAACCCGTTGTTACCAGTGCAAAAGCCGTTAAAATAGCGCCATTTTTAGCCATTGATGAAATAATCATTTTACTGCTCCGTGGCCATAGGTACGTGGTTGCGTGTAGTAATCAATAAGCGGTACAGCAATATTAATTAATAATACGCTAAATGCGATTGCATCAGGAAAGCCACCAAAAGTACGAATTAAATACACTAATAAGCCAATGAGAGCGCCATAAATTAAGCGACCTTTATTTGTGGTTGCAGCAGAGACAGGGTCAGTGGCAATAAAAAATGCCCCCATCATGGTTGCGCCACTTAATAAGTGGAATAGTGTACCAGGCTCGGTACCAGGCGCCGCAATGTAACCTATTGCACTACATATCGCTAAACTTACAATAAAACTAACAGGGATATGCCAGTTAATTATTTTGGTTTTTAAAAGGTATAAACCACCCGCTAAAAACCCTAAATTAACCCACATCCAACCAAGGCCTGCCCATTCATTAAATAGTGGCTTTTGCATACTCTCGGTAACGGTTAAACCGTGTGCTATATCTGTTTTAACAGTATCAAGAGGTGTGGCCATTGTTAGGCCATCAACCCCAGCACGCATTTGATCTAGGCTAAAACCTGAGGCCGTAAAGTCGGTAAATATGAGCCTTAATTGATCAACAAATCCAATCGGCGTATTTATTAAATCACTGACAGGTAGCCAAGCTGTCATTTGCACCGGAAACGATACTAAAAGCAGAACATATGCGGCCATTGCAGGGTTAAATAAATTAAAACCAAGCCCGCCATAAAGCTGTTTAACAATTACAATGGCAAATAAACAACCAATAATAATTACCCACCAAGGCGCTAGCGGCGGAATACTCAGTGCTAATAGCACACCAGTAAGCCAAGCACTACCATCACTCAATGCAGGCCAAACAGGGCGTTTACGCATTAACATTATGGCAGCTTCAAATGCGCTTACAGCAACAAGTGCAAGCACTAACTGAATAAGTACACCAGTACCAAAAAAGAAAACTTGAGCAATGAGCCCAGGAATACACGCAGCAATAACGGTCAGCATTAATCGTGTTAGCGATTTATGGCTATGATTATGCGGCGAACTGGCCATGGTTAATTTCATGACTGATCATTTCCTTCTTTTTGTAACTTTTTGGCTTTGGCGCGAGCAATAGCTGCGGCCACTGCGGCTTTTTTCTTTTGGGCGGCGGTTTGTTCTGGGCTAGTTTCACTTGGCGTATCAGGCTCTGCTGTCGTCACTTGTTCAGTACCTTCATTGCTTTGTGTTTGCTGGGCCTCTTTTGCCGCTTTTTTAGCTTTTGCACGGGCAATGGCAGCAGCTACAGCCGCTTTTTTGTTATCTGTTACAGAGTCAGTTTGTGATTCTTCAGGTTTAACATTATCGACCTGCGACTCGTCAATACTTGGCTCAATCGATTGTTCAGTCTGCTGTGCCTCTTTTGCCGCTTTTTTAGCTTTAGCACGTGCAATCGCAGCAGCTACAGCCGCTTTTTTGTTATCTGCTGGAAAGTCTGTTTGTGACTCTTCAGATTTAACATTATCGGTTGATTTTTCGTTGATACTTGGATCATTCGGTTGATCAGTCTGCTCGGCAGCTTTAGCTGCTTTTTTAGCTTTGGCGCGGGCAATTGCGGCGGCTACGGCCGCTTTTTTATCATCAACAGGCGCTGCTGTATCGGCATCATCACTATTAACTAGCTCATCATGTGCCTGCGCTGCTTTTTTAGCTTTGGCACGAGCAATAGCGGCGGCCACGGCCGCTTTTTTATCATCAACAGGCGCTGCTGTATTGGCATCATCTGTATTAGTTTGATCACCTTGTGCTTGCGCTGCTTTTTTAGCTTTGGCGCGGGCAATTGCAGCAGCTACAGCTGATTTTTTATCATCAACTGGTGCAGTATCACCTGAGTCATCTGTTTGTGACTTTTGCTCTTTATATTTGCGCGCTTGCTCTTTTCGAAGTGCGCGCTCTTTTGCTACTTCAGTATTATCAGGCTCTAACTCTTCGCCTTGTTGTTTTTTAGCTTTAGCGCGAGCAATAGCGGCAGCAACCGCTGATTTTTCGCCACCGTTATCTGATTTGTTTTTAACACGAGCTAGTGCATCTGCTACTTTTTGTTTTTCATCGTCAGATTTAGCGGCCGGTTTACGTTTATGGCGGTTTTGACGCTCTTCTTGCTCACGCTCTAAGCGCTCCTTACGGGCATCAAAACGCTCTTTTGCTCTATCTGCTTTAATTTTTTCGGCTTGCTGTTCTTTAATTTCAACCTTGGCCACGCGATAGTATTGTACAAGAGGGATTTCACTTGGGCACACGTAGGCACACGCACCACATTCTATACAATCAAATAAGTTATGTTCTTGTAGCTTATCGTACTCTTTTGACTTGGCAAACCATTGCAATTGCTGCGGTAATAGCGAAGCAGGGCAGGCATCTGCGCAGGCACTACAACGTATACAGGCTTTTTCGGGGCCTGGTTCTGCCAGCTCTTTATGATCAGGGGCTAAAATACAGTTAGTGGTTTTAACTACACCAATACGTACAGTGGGCAAGGTAAAGCCCATCATAGGGCCGCCCATTACAACGCGTTGTTGTGGCACTGGAGAAAACCCCTGGCAATCAAGTAAATGCTTTATTTCAGTGCCTAGTAATGCCCACACATTCCCGGGCTTATGAATAGTATTGCCTGTTACGGTAATTACTCGTTCAATAAGTGGTTTACCTTCGTATACAGCTTGCTGCACCGCAAATAAAGTACCCGTGTTATGCACTAAAATACCAATGTCGGCTGGAATACCACTGCTTGGCACTTCTCGATTGGTGAGTAGTTTTATTAATTGTTTTTCACCACCTGAGGGGTAAACCGTAGGCACTGTTTGTATAACAATATTAGCATTATGCTCTGCTGCTTGTGTCATAGCGGCAATGGCTTCGGGTTTGTTGTCTTCAATACCTACAATACAAAGCGTTGGGTTTAATATTTGCTGCATTAGCTCTATGCCTTGCACAACTTGCTTGGCATGCTCACGCATTAATACGTCATCGGCGGTTATATACGGCTCGCACTCAACAGCATTTACTATTAAAAACTCGATAGGTTGCTTAATATCGGCTTTTACATAAGTAGGAAAACCCGCACCACCCATGCCGCTAATGCCTGCTTGATGAATTATATCTACTAATTCATCGTGGCTAAGCTTAGCAGGGTTAATCGCTGGATTAAGATTGCACCACTCATCGTTGCCATCAGGCTCAATAATAATGCTCAGCTCAGGAAGCGCTGAAGGGTGTGCAGATGGCATAGGTGCAATGTCGGTAATGGTTCCAGAAGTTGGAGCATGTACGGGCACCGACCAATTAGCCGCAGGTGCTGTAAGCGGTTGACCTTTTAATACGTGTTGGCCTTTCTCAGCGATTAATTTACCGTTCGCGCCAATATGTTGCTTAAGCGGAACTACCAGTTTGTCTGGCAGGGGCAAGCGAGCAATTTGGGCACTATTTGAAAGTGTTTTTTGCTGTGGTGGATGCACGCCGCCAGGAAATGCCCAAACGGTGCCTTTTTTAATTTGTTCAAGTAACTTTTCCACTCAAACCTCTAATCTATTTGCGTAACAGGAATAGCATCTAACTGCCATTTCCAGTTTTGTTTTGTTTCGGCAACCGGCAGCATATCAATACAATCTACAGGGCAGGGCTCTACACATAAATCACAACCAGTACATTCATCAATAAGTACCGTGTGCATTTGGCGAGTAGCACCTACAATGGCATCTACAGGGCATGCTTGAATACATTTAGTACAGCCAATACATTCATCTTCTCTAATGTAGGCTACTGTTTTAATTGGGTCGGCTTGTTCTCCGCCGGCAAGCGGTTTAGCTTCAACGCCCATTAAATCAGCCAATTTTTTTACCGTTGCTTCGCCACCAGGAGGGCATTTATTTATTTCATCGCCATTAGCAATGGCTTCTGCGTAGGGCTTACAGCCTGGGTAGCCACATTGACCACATTGAGTTTGCGGTAAAATAGTATCTATTTGCTCAACAATAGGGTTGCCTTCAACACGAAAACGAACGGCAGCAAAACCTAAAATGAGTCCAAAAATCAGCGCTAGCGAGCCAAGCGCTATTAAGGCATAAAACAAGGTCATATTAAAACTTCACTAATCCAGTAAAACCCATAAACGCCATCGACATTAAGCCTGCGGTTATCATAGCAATAGAGGCACCTTTAAAAGGTGTAGGAACATCAGCAGCAGCAAGGCGTTCGCGCAGCGCTGCAAATAATACGAGTACTAATGAAAAGCCAACCGCAGCGCCAAAACCATATACTGCTGATTGTAAAAATGAGTGATCTTCTTTGATATTTAATAAAGCAACACCTAGCACTGCACAGTTTGTAGTGATAAGCGGTAAAAATATACCCAGTAATCGGTACAGTGTAGGGCTGGTTTTGCGCACCACCATTTCGGTAAATTGCACAACGACCGCAATTACCAAAATAAAGCTCATGGTACGTAAAAATTCGATATCTAGCGGGATTAAAATATATTGATTGACCAAATAGCTTGTTACTGAGGCAAGTGTAAGCACAAACGTAGTTGCCAAAGACATACCTATCGCTGTATCAAGCTTACCTGATACGCCCATAAACGGACATAAGCCTAAAAATTGTACTAATACAAAGTTATTAACTAGAACGGTTCCAATCAATAACAAGACATATTCTGTCATGTGTGCCTCGCGCTATTAAAGTCCCGCGTATTATCCTTTTTTCTGCCCCGATAAACAACATATGCGAGTCGTTATCAGTTAAATAAACACCGGAAAATAACGCTTCGATCACAAAGCTGTAAAATTTATGTGATTTTGAGGTTAGAATAAAATCTTAAAAACAAAAAAAAGAGCAACATGTGCTCTTTTTTGTTTTAAAGACGGGATTAGATATCTTTAGGTTTTTCTATGTAATAACCCTGAGCACCGTCTAAGCATAAGGTTTCTATTATGTGTTTTTCTTCTTGGCTTTCAACGCCTTCAGCAAAAACACTTACCCCAATACGATGAGCTAAATCGACCATTAAGCGCATGAAGTATTGATTATTTTTATCATCTTCTAAGCCGCGCGTATAACTGGCATCCATTTTAATAAAGTCAGGTTTTAAATCGCGGAAAAATTTAAACGATGTTAAACCAACACCAAAACGTTCAACTGTTACACGTGCACCCACACGATGCACCATATCAATAAAGCGCTTACTGGCTTTTATGTTTTGCTGCAGGCCAAATTCACTTACTTCAAACACTAATTTAGAGGCTATGTGTGTATCTTTTAATAAGCGGCGCTCTAGCCATATAACAAATTGGTCGTTATGCGCACTTGTGGCCGTAACGTTTAAACCGAAAAACTTTTCAGATAAGTTGCGGCTTTTTACTTTCTCAAGTGATGAGTCAATAATAAGGCGGTCAATATCTATGGCCATATCAAGCTTTTCAGCCATAGCTAAAAAAGAGGCCGTTGGTAGCACTTGGTTATCTTCGGTTTTAAAGCGTACTTGCACTTCGGCATACGCTTTAATACTTTTACCAAGTGGCATTATGTTTTGCATTACTAAATGCACGCGCTTAGATTCAATGACTTCGTTAATAACCTTGCGCCAGTTTTGATTACCAAATCCTGCACTTACGTTATTTACTAAATCGCTTTCTCGTTGTACATGCCATGCGTTAACTTGTTTTGATTGCGCCATACTCATCGCGTTATCAACAACAGACAGCAATTCCCCTAACGGTTTACCTTTTTCGTATCCCACAATCCCCGTATTTGCTACTGAACTTAGTTCTTGGTTTTGTTGGTACTGTGTAAAGCGCGACTGTAAGTTTTCACCAAAGCGCTCAGCTTCTTTTAAAGGCGTGTGGGGTAGTACAACAGCAAAGTCAGAGCTGTTTAATCTAAATATTTGGCTGCCAGTGTAGGTACCACTTATGTGTTTAATTATATCAGCAACACCTTTTACGTATTCATCACCTTTTTGGTAGCCACGACTTTGGTTTATTGCTTGTAATTCACTACAGCGGATCATGGCTAGAGAACCAAAGGTACTTTGCTCGCTGTTTTCTATGTTTTTCTCGTAGTACTCAACAAACATATTTCTATTACCTAGGGCGGTAATTATATCTTTGTATGCTTCATGTTTAATAGTCATTGCAGCGCTTTGCATGTCTTCGCTTTTGGTTTTTAAAAAGTGCGATAAGCGATTAAAGCTAGGGACTAAGTCTTTGCCTAATTTTTTAAGTCTTGAGCTATCAAGTGCAGTATCTAGATTTTCGTCTACCTGATCTTGATTTATGTATATATCAATAATGTCTGAAACAGTGGTACTAATACTTTTATTTAACTGATAAAAAATCGATTGCATTAAAATAATTGGAATAATTACTAAAATTGCAGAAATGGCAATCACAATAAATAAGGAAATTTGTAGTTGCTTAGCTAAGTGTTGAATATTAAGTGTAAACTCAACTTTTATATCGGCTGCATCGTTTACCGCAAACTGGGGGCGAACAGAGTTAAAGCTAGATTGAACAAACCCAGCAAACATAGGTAAGTGAGTAGGGGAGTTTATGCTAAATATCTCAGCACCTTGGTAGTCTCTTAATGTAAAGCTTGAAAAGGTATTACCATCTGCGATTGATTGTTTTAGATTTTGGGCAGAGGTATTGTCTAGAGTAAGGCCATTAATATACTTAGTTACAGTAGTTTGTGCAGCCTTTTGAGCATCACTTACTGCATTGTCAAAACTTACAGATATGAGGTAGCTTCCTGCTGCAACACACAATAGCCATGAGATTATTTGTATAAAAATAAGTTTTTTAAATCCAGCCATGTTTTCAGTCTTTTAATAATTCAAAAGGGAAGGAATCAAGTCCTTGATTAATAAACTAAGTTACAGCGCATCAAAAACTCAATTAATGCTTTAGTTATAACCAGAAGAGTAGAGGAATTAAGCTTAGATGTCTATGAAATTATTAGAATTGGCTCCCCCTCCCCGACTCGAACGGGGGACCTGCGGATTAACAGTCCGTCGCTCTAACCAACTGAGCTAAGGGGGAACTAAAATAGTGATATTATGATGATTTGGCTCCCCCTCCCCGACTCGAACGGGGGACCTGCGGATTAACAGTCCGTCGCTCTAACCAACTGAGCTAAGGGGGAACTACATCATATACATAAACTTGGCTCCCCCTCCCCGACTCGAACGGGGGACCTGCGGATTAACAGTCCGTCGCTCTAACCAACTGAGCTAAGGGGGAATCGTTTATGGTTGAAAAACTTGGCTCCCCCTCCCCGACTCGAACGGGGGACCTGCGGATTAACAGTCCGTCGCTCTAACCAACTGAGCTAAGGGGGAAGCGTCTTGCCTTTCAACGGGGCGAAATATTAATGATGGAGCTGCAAAGTGTCAACATATAAAAGTCATAAATTTAAAAAAGAGGTTTTTTCGTTGTTTTTATGTTCGATCTGCGTGTTTTATAGCTCTATTAAAGTGATTTTTAAAAAAAATTAATAAGATCATCACGCATTTTATCGAAGCTTTAGGTTTTTAATTTATTAGATTGGTTAAATTAAACACGTTATTAAAGTGGCTCGTTATTAAAAAGGTGCCCAAAAACATAAAAAGCCATTTTTGTAATGAGGTATTTTTTTCTGTTATTTGCATCCGTAGTTTTATTTTTTACAAATATACCTATAACCATGCGCTTTAAAATATTTTTACTACTAAGTGATAGAGTGGTTAGATTATTTTTAATAGAGCAATTAATGTACCCGTTCAAAAATAGCACAATCAATAACTTGGCTTAATTATGACCGTATTCTGACTTAGTCGAGTATAAATCTATCAAGAGTAAAAAATAGTAAAAGGTTGTTTTTAGCTGAGACTATAAAAATGCTACAAAATAGGGTAACTACAAACTACGTGAGGTAATTAAAAACCGTAGCCCCCTCTAAGCCTTTATAAATGCGGGGTTGAATGAGTTATCCACGGTTTCTGTGGATAACTCTGTTTATGAAACTTTAAGAACATCAGCGGCACCAATGTTTTAGGGCACTACAACGATTTCAAGCTTTTAAATCATTATTTTTTATTAATTAAAAAACAAATACTTATGTTTTAGTAAGTTAATGTTGCAACTTACGCGATGAGATATTTAGTAATAATATAGTAACCTGATGGTTTGTGTAAAAAACCACCAGATACTGCGTAGGGTTTGTAATAAAAGTTGCAAAAATGTGTGTTAATTGTTTTTTAGTGCCTTAAGGCTCTATTTTCACAAGAAGATGTAAAAATGCGCCTTTACTATTTTTTAGAATGTTTAGTTTTTACATTAAGATAATTGTATTGATAAATCCGTGGCTTGAAGTGCCTTGATGCTTTAAAATGTTCAGCTCAGTAAAAAGAGGCTTATTTATTCCATGCGTGCTATTTCAAAAACTCCGACTCGCCCAGATTTACTAAACGACCCTATATTGCCTACATTAAAAACAATGACCATCCCGATGATATTCGGCATGATCACGTTAATGATGTTTAATATTGTAGATACTTTTTTTATAAGTTTATTAGGCACAGAGCCATTGGCTGCCGTAAGTTTTACCTTTCCTGTTACCTTTACAGTAATAAGTTTAGCGATAGGCTTAGGCATTGGTACGTCGGCTGTAATAGCAAAAGCCCTGGGTAGTAATAAAATAGATGAAGCACGTTTTGATGCCAGTGTGTCTTTAATGGTAGGTGTGGTGCTGGTTATTGTGCTCTCGTTTATTGGTTTTACTTTAATTGACCCAATATTTACCTTACTTGGTGCTGGCTCGCAGGTACTGCCGCTTATTCATGAGTACATGAATATTTGGTTTATAGGTAGTGTATTTTTAATTACCCCAATGATTGGTAACTCAGTGTTACGTGCCAGTGGCGATACAAAAACACCGAGTATTGTAATGGGTGGAGCAGGGCTTATAAATGCGGTACTTGACCCCATCCTTATATTTGGTTTTGGGCCTATTCCGGCACTGGGTATTGAAGGTGCGGCCATTGCAAGTGTGGTTGCATGGTCGGTTGCTGTGGTTATTATTTTATACATTTTAGCCATTAAAAAACGCTTGCTTAGCTTAAAAGCAGGCAACCAAACGGTTATTGGTGCTATTCGTAAAATTTTGAAAATAGGCTTACCGGCAGCGGGCGCCAATATGCTAACACCCGTTGCAATGGCAGTGATGACCGCTATGGTTGCGCATCACGGACCAGAAGCCGTAGCTGCATTTGGAGTAGGGAGCAGAATAGAATCTATCGCGAGTATATTGGTGCTTGCGCTATCTATGACATTACCGCCTTTTGTAAGTCAAAACTTTGGAGCAGGCAAATTGTGCCGCGTTAAAGAAGCCTACACAGGCACATTAAAATTTGTGATGCTATGGCAGTTTGCAATTTACGTATTACTAATTGTATTTTCAGGCGTTATAAGTCAGTTATTCGGTAAAGAACAAGCCGTTATAGATGTAATTAAACTATTTATTTATACAATCCCGCTAAGTTATGGCTTACAAGGGGTGATCATATTATCTAATTCATCGTTTAATGCATTACACAAACCAATGAATGCGTTGGTACTAAGTGTCATTCGTTTATTTATATTTTATGTACCATTTGCTTATATAGGCAATGAAATAGCTGGTTTAATTGGGTTATTTATTGGCGCTGCGTTAGGTAATTTATTTACAGCAATGGTCGCGTATAAATGGTTTATGAAAGAACTAGAAACGCTGAGCGGCAAATCGTTACAGGAGTGCAACAATTGAGCGATCATTTTCAACTAGTATCACAGTTTAAGCCCGCAGGTGATCAACCTACGGCTATCAAACAACTTGAAGAAGGTTTAGAAGCAGGGCTTGCGCATCAAACACTATTAGGCGCTACAGGTACTGGTAAAACGTTTACTATGGCCAATATTATTAGCGACTTAAATCGCCCAACAATAATAATGGCACATAACAAAACACTAGCTGCGCAGCTGTACGGAGAAATGAAAGAGTTTTTTCCTAATAATGCGGTTGAGTACTTTGTATCGTATTACGATTATTACCAGCCAGAGGCGTATGTTGTTTCTAGTGATACGTTTATAGAAAAAGATGCATCAATCAATGAGCACATAGAGCAAATGCGTTTAAGTGCTACTAAAGCACTGCTTGAACGACGCGATACTATTATTGTTGCCTCGGTTTCGGCTATTTATGGCTTGGGCGACCCGCAGTCATACATGAAAATGATGCTGCTTTTAAAAGTGGGCGAAAAAGTAGACCAACGCGACATGCTCCGCCGCCTTGCAGAGATTCAGTATACTCGTAATGATATAGATTTTAGCCGTGGTACGTATCGCGTGCGCGGTGAAGTCGTTGATATATTCCCCGCTGAATCAGATACATTTGCTGTACGCGTAGAAATGTTTGATGACGAAATAGAACGCCTAAGTATTTTTGACCCCCTTACAGGTGCAATTGAAAAACACATAGTACGCGCCACTATTTACCCAAAAACACACTACGTGACCCCGCGGGATAAAATTCTTGGTGCCATAGAAAAAATAAAAGAAGAGCTAAAAGAGCGTCGTTCGCAGTTACTTAGTGTAAATAAATTAGTAGAAGAGCAGCGCGTAGCGCAGCGCACTCAATACGATATAGAAATGATGACCGAGCTTGGTTATTGCTCAGGTATAGAAAACTACAGCCGCTACTTATCAGGGCGCACACCGGGCGATCCGCCGCCAACACTACTTGATTACCTACCTGATGATGCATTAATGATTATTGATGAATCACACGTTACCGTATCGCAAATTGGCGCCATGTATAAAGGCGATAGAAGCCGTAAAGAAAACCTCGTTGAATATGGCTTTAGAATGCCATCGGCTATGGATAACCGCCCACTAAGGTTTGAAGAATTTGAAGCCATAGCGCCGCAAACTATTTATGTATCGGCAACGCCTGGCGACTTTGAACTTGAGCGCAGCGCAGGCGAAGTAGCAGAGCAAGTTATTCGTCCAACTGGATTGCTAGACCCATTAATAGAAGTACGCCCTGTAGGCGATCAGGTTGATGATTTACTTTCAGAAATATACAAAAGTGTAGAAAAAGGCGAGCGCGTACTGGTAACAACATTAACCAAACGTATGTCTGAGGATTTAACCGACTACTTAAGCGAGCATAACGTAAAAGTACGTTACCTTCATTCAGACATAGACACCGTTGAGCGCGTAGAAATAATACGCGACTTACGAGCAGGTGTGTTTGATGTGTTAGTAGGCATTAACTTATTACGAGAAGGCCTAGATATGCCTGAAGTAGCCTTAGTTGCCATACTTGATGCCGACAAAGAAGGCTTTTTACGTTCAACGCGCTCACTTATTCAAACCATTGGCCGTGCTGCACGTCACTTAGATGGCCGTGCTATTTTATATGGCGATAAAGTGACTAAATCAATGGCCAAAGCCATTGAAGAAACAGAGCGTAGACGCGAAATACAGCACGCTTACAATATTGAGCACGGAATTGAGCCTCAAGCACTTATTAAAAAAATCACCGACATTATGGATGTTGGTGAAGAAGCAGAGCCTAAAGACAACCTTAAACTTATTCGTAAAGAGTCTAAAAAGGTACTTAGCGCGAAAGAAATTGCCGTACAGATTAAGCAGCTTGAAACCAAAATGCATGCGTACGCAAGCGATTTAGAATTTGAAAAAGCGGGCTCTGTTCGCGATGAAATACACGAACTACAACAACAGTTGATTAATTAAAAATGACAGCAAACTTTACTCCCCTTATCACAGCGCTTGAAGATGCGCCTATTGTAAACAACGAACTGTGTCGTGTTTTTCACGGGCGAGGGCACAGCGTAGAAGCGCTAAGCCATATTAATTTAGACTTTTACCCGCCTAGTTTATTTTTAGTATCGTACGACGAAATTGATGAACAAACGTTAAACGAGCTCACTAGCACGCTGTGGGATTGGGCACAGCAGCATCAACCTGAATTTATTACATCGCTTGTATATCAACAGCGTGCTGGTGTGCAAAGCCAAAATACGGTGGTTTATGGGCAATTGCCTAATCAACACGTTGTAACTGAAAACGGCATTAAGTTTTTAGTAGATTTACAAAGCCGTCAAAATACCGGGATATTTCCTGACATGCGCAGCGGCCGGGAGTTTGTTGCTGCTAATAGTAAGCATGCAAAAGTACTTAATTTGTTTTCGTATACATGTGGGTTTTCGCTTGCGGCTATGCAAGGCGGGGCAGATCATGTGATGAACATGGATATGAGTAAAGGTGTACTTAAAGTCGGTAAGCAAAACCATCAGTTAAATGGTTTTGAGCGCGGCGTTAGTTTTTTACCTCATGATATTTTAAAATCTTTTGGTAAATTAAAAAAAGCAGCCCCGTTTGATTTAATTATTGTTGATCCGCCAAGCTTTCAAAAAGGCAGCTTTATTCTCACCAAAGATTATCAAAAAGTGTTGCGCAGATTGCCTGAGCTACTTAGCGATACAACTCAACTTTTATTATGCGCTAACAGCCCAGAGCTTAGTGAAGAAGACTTTAAAGTATTAATAAATGAGCACACTCAAGGCGCATTAGAGTTTGTAGAGCGCCTTGCCCCCACAGCACGCTTTATTGAAGTTGATAGCAACAAAAGCTTAAAAGCACTGATATACAAATCGTCACAATCAGCTGATTAAATGAAGCTCAGCAAACGCCTAACAGCGATTGATACACTAATTTCGCAGCATCACGATATTATTTGGGATTGTTGCTGCGATCATGGTTATTTAGGGATGGCGTTATTAAAACGTGCAGCGGCAAAACAAGTCATATTTGTTGATATAGTCGCCACTGTAATGGACGATTTAAGTGCGCAATTATCATCTATTAATAAATTACAAAAAACCTGTGATAAAAAACCGCAGTGGCAGGTCTTATGTCAGGATGTAGGCAAAATTGAAATTGCCAAAAATAAAAGCCAAGTAGTTGTAATAGCAGGTGTTGGCGGTGAGTTGTTATTACGTTTAATGCAACAAATTATTGCTAATAATGCGTTAAATAATCTTGAGCATGTGCGCTTTATTTTATGCCCTGTGCATCACACTTATAAGTTGCGAGTGGGTTTAAAAGCACTTGGATTTGGCCTTATAAGTGAGCAAATAGTTTACGATAATAAGCGCTTTTACGAGGTTGTTGAAGTTAGCGTTAATAGCCATAACGAAATTAGCAATACAGGGCAAAGCATGTGGCAACTTAATCATGCACAGCACAAAGCGTATAAACAGCAGCTAATAAATCATTATAATAAAATGCTTAATAAAGATGCGGTTTATTATCAAAAAGTTATAACAGACTATCAAGGGCTCAGTGATAGTTAAAAAAGCCTTAAAGTGGGGCGTATATGTGATCTAATTACGACATTGACGACGTAATATGTTCATAGTTTATATCGCAATGCGCGAGTTTATTTGGTTTATTTATGTCAGATAAAAAGAGTCACATGAATCACTTACTCAGTGATGAGCAAAAATGGCAACACAGTTACGAGCAACCTATTTCATATGCTCCTTTAGTGCAATTAGCTAATAGTAATTGGGTAGTGCCCCAGCATTTTTTACGCTACAAGCATACGCTTAAAAGCGTTAACGAAGTACTCGAAAGCATTGATTTTTCGGCTCACTTTAGAGTGCTTGCTGCACAAAAAGATGAACAGATTTATTTACAAGTAGCAGTGCTAAGCCCTGACAATTACAAAACAAGTAGCTACCCAGGCGATAGTAAATCTAAAAAACTATTATTTGGTAGGCGCTGGCTTGTTGAAGAAAATTTACCTACTTCTGAGCTTATTCAAACCGCTTTTTTAGCGCTTAAAATAGCGCGTGAGCACGAAGTAAGAGAGCTTTTTCAGTTAACGCAATACGATGCAACGAGTACACCATTTAATAATCATCACGACTTACCTGTTATGGCGCAAAATCCAGAGTTAGTTAAAGGAAGCTGTTCAAACACATCAATTAATGAGTTACTAAATCGTATTGTGTTTGCAGGTACAAACGTTACATTACAAGGTCATCAGCAAATAACAGGGCAACACTTATACACCGTTGAACTGTTATGTAACGACTGCCAATTAAGCGAATTTAATAATAAAACGATTTCGTTTTTAACGCCTGACTCGTCAACTAATAGCTTTTTACATGGGTTTATTGCAGCCCTTGTTGCGACAAGCAATGAATACGTAAACGAGCAATTTAAGTACAAAGGATTCGCACGATTTAGCAAACATGTAAATGTTGAGCAAATAGGGGAGCTTAGTATTGCTATGCGCTCGCCAAAGACTGTTGCACTGTGTTCGATGGGTAAGCAACATGCTAATCAGTTAAACTTTGAAATAGATAGCTCTCGTGCGCCACAGGGCTGCGGGCAAGCTATAGATGGCTTTTTAGCTGCTCACGGAATAAAGCAGCCAGAAAACGCCCATTTATATAGTTTTTAAAGGCGGTTAATCTCTTCTTTAGTGGTGTAGCTTGAGTCTGTCACTATGGCCTCAAGCGTTTGCACACGCTCTTTTAAAGCAACCACTTGTGCGCTTACTTCGGCAAGCTGTTTGTTTGCGTCTTGATTGTTATTTTGCATTTTATGCTTAAATTCTAAATGTTTTTTATACATATCGTAAATAACCCCAGAGCCAACCGAAATAAGCACAATAAGTACTATCATTGTAGTGCCTGACATAACCACTTCCTTTTATATTCATCGCTTTATTTGTGTCAAAGTATAATCGCATTTTAGAGTGGTTAAACCTGACAATTGTAACTTTATTTGTCTGAGCGTATCACTACATGTTCATCATTTATACACTTAAGGTGTTGTTAAATGGTTAAATGGTTAAATGGTTAAATGGTTAAATGGTTAAATGGTTAAAGAGTCACCATTAAAGTAATTAACTTGAACGGTGAATAATAAATCTATTTCTAGCAGCTATTTTGAGCGTTAATTGCATTGAGTTTACTTGCAGCAGGCTAGTTATTGACGCGTCGATTCGCCTTGTTTTCACTGAAAACCTCTTAACCAGCGTTAAGGTTAATTACATTTTTATAAATAATACAGTGAGTTGCTATGTTAAATAATAAAATCCCTCCGGTTATTGTTGTGCTATTTTTTGCAGGTATTATGGCGTTAATTGCGCACTATAGTGTTATTGATTTTACTGCGTTTATTACCTATTTAGCAGCAAGTCTGGTAATCATTGGCTGTGTTTTTTGTATTGCAGGGGTGGTGAGTATTAAACTTGCGCGCACGACGGTAAACCCCAATAAGCCTGAGCAAGCATCAAAACTCGTAACCAGTGGTATTTATAAAATTTCACGCAACCCTATGTATGTTGGCTTTGCGTTTATTTTAGCAGGGTGGGGTATATGGCTGAGTTCGCTATGGGCGCTTTTATGTATTATTGGCTTTGTTGTGTATTTAACGCTTTTTCAAATAATTCCCGAGGAGCGAGCGCTTACTAAATTATTTGGTGAAGAATTTACTGAATATAAAAACAAGGTTAAACGTTGGCTTTAACTTTCAGCAATAACAAAAAAGGCTATCGTGATGATAGCCTTTTTTCGTTTAGCGCTAAAGTGTTAATAAATTAGCGTTATTCGTATTCAAGTGGGTCGGTAACGTTATTCAGTTTAAAAGCTTCTAAACGTTCTTGGCAAGCGCCACATTTACCACAGGCTTTTTCACGGCCGTTGTAACAGGTCCATGTTTGGCTGTAGTCTAAGCCCATTTTTATACCGTCAGTTAAAATATCAATTTTGGTATTATTTAAGTACGGGCTAAAAATTTCCACTGCATCGTAGTTTGCAATACGACATACATCATCCATTTTTTGCACAAATTCAGGACGGCAATCGGGGTAAATAGCATGATCACCAGAATGAGCACCATAATAAACCTGACTTGCTTTAAGTGATACCGCGTAACCAACTGCAAGTGAGAGCAAAATCATATTACGATTTGGCACAATCGTGCTCTTCATACTCTCTTCTTCGTAATGGCCTTCAGGGACTTCAATATCGTCCGTAAGTGATGAGCCACCGATAAGTTGGTTAATTGCCGAAATATCCACAATTTTATGCGGAACGTTAAGCTTTTCACATACTTGTGCAGCCACTTTAAGCTCTTTTACATGACGCTGACCATAGTCAAATGAGAGGGCATATACATCATGGCCTTGTTGCAGGGCTTTATTTAATACGGTAAATGAGTCCATACCGCCGGAATAAATAACAACTACTTTTTGCGTCATATCTGTTTTGCTCTTAGTTTTAATAGAGGTTTATATCAGGGCGCGATATACTACACGGCCGCAGCTTAAATAACAATTTTTGCACAGCGCTTTTTCGTCTTTAATAGTAGCAATTTTGCTACTAGGTAGTAAGTGAGATCTCTTTTGTACAAAATTAATGAAGTGTTTGAAACCATCCAAGGTGAAGCAAGTTTTACTGGCACACCCTCAATATTTTTGCGCCTGCAAGGCTGCCCTGTAGGTTGCTCTTGGTGTGATACTAAACAAACCTGGGATGTAGACAACGTATATAAAGTATCTCTTGATGAAACCGTAGAAAAAAAGGCCGACTCAGATCACTGGGCCGATGCCAGCGCAGAGCAAGTGCTCGAACTATTTAAATCACGTGGTTATACCGCAAAGCATGTTGTAATTACCGGTGGCGAGCCATGCATGTTCGATTTAAACCCTGTATGTAATTTATTACACGAACACGGTTTTAGCACACAAATAGAAACCAGCGGCACGTTTGAAATACTCGCCCCTGAGCAAACCTGGGTCACGGTATCACCAAAAATCAATATGCGCGGCGGTTATGAAGTACTTACCAGCGCAATGAAACGTGCAGACGAGATAAAACACCCCGTTGCTATGCAAAAGCACGTAGAAGAGCTAGAAGCGTTATTTGCTAAAACAGGTGTTAATCCAAAGCTTGTTTACTTACAGCCAATTAGCCAAAAAGTATCAGCAACTAAACTCGCAATCGACACCTGTATTGCCAAAAACTGGCGCTTATCAATACAAGTACATAAATATTTAGGAATTAGTTAAAGCGCAAGAGCAGCTGTAAGTGAATAGCGATAAGCTGCTCGGCGTTAATTCGTAGGTTGGGTTGAGTGAAACGAAACCCAACGAACTTCCAAAACCCACACCCCCAATAATCCCGTATTTTTTGAAAACGTAGGTCGGATAAGCGAAGCGCCATCCGACGCAGTAATATATTTGAGTTTCGGTGAATATAAACAGCTAACTAATTATGATGTATGAAGTCAAGATTTGACCCCTCTGGCTTTTAAAAGAAAGCTAAGGGTTTGTCATTGTTCTTACCTCTGAGCGTGTAGGCGCCCCTAATGCTTCAAAGTTTTCTACCTTAACGTCAGAACCAAAAATATTTGTAAGCATTCCTTTATAATCAGCGGAGGTATGTTCAAAGTTTAGGGTGTATAAGGGCTTTAATTGATCTCTACTAATATTTCGCTCATCAGCCACTTTCAATAATCTTTGACCTATGTCCAAGAAACCTGACTCATCCATACTTCCCACAACATCATCCCCAATTTTAAAAACGGAAGTTTGAGGGGCTTCTTCAAAGAACAACTTACGACGCATGGAATTATCTATACTCTGCTGTTCTGATGCTTGAGCATCCTTAAGAGTATTAATTTCGTTAGATACAAAAGATTTATAAGATTTATTATTGTATAGCTCAAAAACTTCTGCATTCGTAGGCCCTTTTCCTAGTGAAAATACTTCAACACTACCATTACTAGGATACTTTTCCTCAACTAAACGCTTTAAGGATTGTGGATCGCCTTTAGACTCTGAGAGGATAGTTTCTATCCCGCTCCTTCCAGAAAATGAGCCATCGTGATTTAAGTAACCCATAACTTGGCCATCTACTTCGACTATCGCAGCGACATCCGCGTTACTCCCTTTTTCTTTGTAGAGCTTTTCAAGGTTTTCTATAGAGTTACTTAAAGCTCGAAAGTCAGTTTTAGAGATTAATTCTTCACTGCTAGATGATTTATGAATATTTTGCTCTGTAATTTTATAAATAATGTTTGTTGAGTTTTTTAAATTTGGGCCGTTAGATTCATTCTTATTTAGGGTAGTTCCTTCACT
Source organism: Pseudoalteromonas sp. MMG006 (assembly GCF_018101025.1). Classification (NCBI taxonomy): domain Bacteria; kingdom Pseudomonadati; phylum Pseudomonadota; class Gammaproteobacteria; order Alteromonadales; family Pseudoalteromonadaceae; genus Pseudoalteromonas; species Pseudoalteromonas sp. MMG006. Next base: position 38,506 of record NZ_JAGJEJ010000018.1, on the reverse strand, counting down.
TTTTTGAGGAATATATTGGTTGAAAGCACTGTTATTAGGGGAAGTGATTTGCATAGTCTTATCCTTTAATGTATGTCCACTTAAAGCCTATTAGAGGTGCGATGAGTAGCTTACTAATAGCTTAATTAAATTTAGCAAAAAGTGGGCCAAACAGGAGAAATTCACATTATTCAAATGGTTGAGTTATAAATTCACATGTTTAACATAGTAGCTTTAATTAGAGTAGAGAAATAAAATTTCCTAAATTAGCGGCAAGATTTAACCGCTTTAGAGAAAGGCATGAGCTATTGCTCAACCATTGATCTAGCGAACATTTTTTTCATAGGCTGTAGTAAATAAGCCATTAAGGTTTGCGTTCCTGTTTTAATATGAACCTCGGCAGGCATACCTGGAAGTAGCTTAAGACCATTTTTCGTTAATAAATGTTGGCTTTCTGGTTTTACTGATATTCTGACTAAATAGTATTGCCGCTCAGCTCTCTCATTTTCAAGTCTATCTGCAGAAATGTTTTCAACTGTACCATCAATTATTAATGTATCTGCATTTTTAAATGTACTAAACCTTAAGTCGACGTGCTGCCCTAATGACAAACGGCTGATCTCAAGAAACTAAAGGGGTCAAATCTTGACTCCATACATCAAAATCATTGCCTACCTACTTATCCCTCAATCATGCTTTCACTTAACCAAAATATTTAATAACTAGCATAAAAAAGCGTTGCTCTTGAGCAACGCTTTTCTGTATTTGTCTAATAGCTGGTAGCTAACTTACCCAACCACAACCTTACTCTGCCGCTAAGTAATCCAAAACCACTTGATGATGACCTTTGGTTTTAAACTTATCAAATAAGTGTTTAATTTTACCGTCTTGGCCTACTAAAAACGTTAGGCGGTGAATACCATCGTACTCTTTACCCATGAACTTTTTGTAGCCCCATACACCAAATGCTTCTGCAATGGCGTGGTCTTTATCGGCTAACAGGTCAAAATTAAGCTCTTTTTTAGTTTCGAAGTTTTTAAGGCGCTTAATTGGGTCTGGGCTAATACCTACAACCCGGGTGTTAAATTTAGCAAGCTGTGCTTGCTCATCGCGTAGGTTTTCGGCTTGTACCGTACAACCCGGTGTTGACGCTTTAGGGTAAAAGTACACAAGCACTTGTTGCTCTTTTAACAGCTCACTTAATGTTACTGTTTCGTCGTTTTGGATTTGTAGGTTAAAGCAAGTGCAGTATCGCCAGCTTGTGTGGTGAATAGGGCCAGGTTTTGCATTTTGTCTTTATGTAATTAGTTGGCAAAAAATAATACCTGACCCCGATAGTTCCTCGTGAGATTAAATTTGTTTATAAGTAAGAATGGATGTCCAAGTTGTTATGTTATTCAACAATATCTAATGAGGCTCCTTCTGGCCTTATATATTCTTCAAACTCTGGCGCTGGCTCCATCAATAACCGGGCATTAATCACTTTCATTATATCCATTTCATCTTCCATCAAGTATCCAGGATTCGGCTTAACTGCATATGCTGTTGTCGTAGCAAAGGTAATTGAGGCATCAGTATCGGTAATACTTTTTACAAAACGATAAGCTTGTTCAACATCAAATACTAAAGGTAGTGTAGGTACGTGCCATCTTTCTCTGACTGGAAACCAAGCGTGTTTAAGAACTTTTTTACCACTATAACTTGTCCAAGGTTTGTTAATCATATCTGGTAATGTGTATTCTTCGTATGCCCATGAATTAACCGGCGCGCCTGTAGCAATAGGAGTAACATGTCCGTGGGTAAAGTCTTGATATGTATTTAAGGGCTCATGCAAAATAACTTTATATTCTGTATCGTTATTGTCATCGAGTCCGTCAGAATCCACCAAAATCGGACTACCATTTTGTTTAAAATAGTTTTTTCCTTGGTTGGCCGTTACAATAGAGCTGGGATCAGTCCTTTTAATCATATTAATGAAATCTTGTAGTTTTCCATCGTCGTTAATATTTGAGGTTGTATCTAACCAGTAACCATCTGCTAGATCTTTAAAACGTTCAACAAATCCTTGTATAAGATTTTCATAAGCCAAATATTCATTGCCAGCGAACTCAGTTGTATAATATGACTGCCATGCTGCTTTAACTTCATCACTTGCATTACCAACATAGTTTGTTGATATATATAGAATTACTTTTTTATCTGCATTTTTAAATGTCTGTAATACGTCGAGAATAATCTGTTCATTTTGGAGAGTAGGTACTAAGGTTTCATGAATTTCATTTGCAATATCCACATTACTATTTTGTCTTAACGTAAAATAATGAGAATGGGCAAAATACGATAAATTTGAAATGATATGCCCGACTGTCGGTAATTCATCCACAATTTCTTGCGCGCCAGCTCTGTAGTTATAATTATTAGCCACTTCACTATCAAGTCTCTCACCACCAAACACTGGATACGTTATTCCCCAAGATCCAGCCAACCATTGTGTACTATTCATTGATGGCACATTGGGATTTTCAATAGAGAAAGAGAACTGAATGTCACTTATTCCCCATACGCGCCCTGCATATCTATCACCCGCACCAGTAATAGTAAAACTATCTACAGCGTCAAGTGTAAATGTTTGGGAACCATCAAAAGTGCCAGAATCTAGCTCGGTTCCAAATCCTCTAATATGGTTATGACCATAACCGGCGTTAGTTTCCATCACATTAATCTTTGAAAAGCCGTTAAATAACACTCGGTAATCGCTAAGTGATACGTCAATGTTTTCTACGCTAAAGCGCAAACTCTGCCCTTCGCTAATCCCATCACCACTGTCACCATCAATATCCCAAACACTTTTATCTGCATCAGCCCAATAACTAACGGTTGATGAACTTCCTAATGCAGTGACTGATGATTCACCTGTTGATTCACTATAAATGAATGTAGAGCCCGAAAAAGCTTCAACTCTGACATCGAAGGTTAAGGTATCTTTGTCTCCATCATGATTAAAATCGTTACCGCGCCAGCTAATATTATATATAAGATTTTTGCCATCACTTGACTGTGAGCAACTAAGCTCACTTGAAACCAGTGTATTAACCTCAAACCCGTCATCAATACTCAGCGCTTGTTCTGACAAGGATTCAATGCAGGCTTGCGCACTCAAGGTGAATCTAGGTTCACTGAGATAACCTTGAGTATCAGGGCCAACAGTTTCTGCTACAGAACTCCCCGCATGACAACAAAGAATAAATAAAAACAGTAATAATGGTAATTTAGTTAAAGGGCTCGAAGTCACGTTTTGTTTCCTTAACAAGGGTGAAAATATTTTAAAATTTAAACATCGTAATAACGCAGCGGCGCTGACTGTGAGATAGTTTTTTGCAAGGTTACTTCGTTGGTTTAATGAGCAAAATGGTCAATATTAAACTCTGAGAACAGCCTGGCTACATTTAAAGTTAACATTTTCATAACACTACCACTTGCACTTCAAATATGGAACACTGCCGCACATATTAAAATATTCAATATAAACATTTGTTTAACTGAACTTATTTAAATTGTTTACCATGTAGTTCTGTATAGGAGATATTAGAATTAATTTGTTGGTTCAAATAACGGTATACGGCTCAGCTCCCGAGGGTATAAAAAGCCAAAGGGTCAAATATTAAAAGCTAAAGGGCCAAATCTTGACTTCATACATCAAATTATTATTCGCTCATTTACCCCTTGATCATACTTTGATTTAACCATAGCATTTAATAATCACCATAAAAAACGTTGCCTTAGAATAATACTTTTCTGTATATTTTTAATATTTCAAATGTTATTCAGCCGTTAAATAAGTTTAAGGTTATTTAATGGTGATCTTTAGTTTTAAACTTATAACTATAAAATTAATACTCACAAGGAAGAACACTTGCATATCCAAATTGCAGAACACATTAAACTGGCTCCTTTAGTGGAAGGCGATGCTGCGGGCATTTTAAAGACTGTTAATTTAAGTCGGGCAAGTTTAGGTGAATTTTTGCCTTGGGTAGAAGGGGTAAACAATATTGAATCAGCTAAAAAGTACATACTCGACAGAGTAAACAGCGGGCTTAATGGTTCGCGGTGGTTTAAAATTTATTATAAAGATAATCTGAGTGGTGTTTTTGCAGTTAAGTTTATTTGTCCTGATTTGAATATAGCGGAACTTGGTTACTGGTTAACTAGTGATGTACAAGGCAATGGTATTATCGGTCAAGTAATCGCAAGAGTGCCAAGCATACTCAAAAATACAAGCGCTAAAGTCATTGAGTTTAGATGCTTAGAACAAAATGTAGCTAGCATTAAAATTGCTTTAAAATCAGGTGCAAGTTTAGTTGATACTATTCCAAACTTTGTAGCGGTTGATAATACACGACAACAACTTAATATATACCAAGTGGCTTTATAAATAACCCTGAATACCAGACTCCCCAGTAATAACTTTATCTATTTAATTACTTTTTTATCAATTTCTCCCGCAATTATAACAATTGTTAGTTGGGAGCTTATAGCTAGAAATAAAGCGCAAATGTATAGGCATAAAAAAGCGTTGCTCTTGAGCAACGCTTTTCTGTGTTTGTCTAATAGCTGGTAGCTAATTTACCCAACCACTAGCTTATTCTGCTATGAGCTTATTCAGCCGCTAAGTAATCCAACACCACTTGATGATGATCTTTGGTTTTAAACTTATCAAATAAGTGTTTAATTTTACCGTCTTGGCCTACTAAAAACGTTAGGCGGTGAATACCATCGTACTCTTTACCCATGAACTTTTTGTAGCCCCATACGCCAAAAGCTTCTGCAATGGCGTGATCTTCATCGGCTAGTAAATCAAAATTAAGCTCTTTTTTAGTTTCAAAGTTTTTAAGGCGCTTAATTGGATCTGGGCTAATACCTACAACGCGGGTGTTAAATTTAGCAAGCTCTGCTTGTTGGTCACGTAAGTTTTCGGCTTGAACCGTACAACCCGGTGTTGATGCTTTTGGGTAAAAGTACACAAGTACCTGTTGCTCTTTTAGCAGCTCGCTTAATGTGACTGTTTCGTCGTTTTGGTTTTGTAGGCTAAAAGCGGGTGCGGTATCACCGGCTTGTAGTGGGCTAATTTTGTTCATGCTTTGCTCCTTAGCGAATACGTTTAAAAATATAATCTACGTTAAGTGTGTGAGAAAGGTTTTCAAAACTAATTTTAAATTGGTCAATGTCTACATCAACCGGAATATTAAATTCAATTTCACAGCGCATTTTAGTATCTACTTCTTCATCGTATGTATCTGACTTTAAAGAGCAAATGCTAATGTTGTTGTCGGCAAAGTAGCGCGTTACTTTACTCAATGTACCAGGGGTGTCTATCCCTGTATATTCGAGCGTGTAACCGGCGCAAAATTCACTTTCGGTGTGGCGAGTCGTGCTGCGCTTCATCATGGTCAGTAGGCCCAGTTCCATGCCTTTAGTTGGTAAGGTGTGCTCTATGCGGCTAATGGCCGACATGTCGCCGCTTAGCAGCATGGTAAAGGTAAACTCGCTGCCTAAAATGGCTATTCGGCTATCTACTATGTTGCAATGACAATCACTTACAAGTTGCGTAAGTTCACTTACAATTCCCGGCCTATCTTCGCCAATAGCGGTTAAAACAATTTGATGATTTGAAAATGCAGTCATGAAGTTTAATACCTACGTTTTTTGAAATATAACAACCGAGTTGATATAGCCCGATGCACATACAATACGTTGCACGGCGGCGAAGTTTAACACAAAAAGTGCTCTAAACTACAATGCGGGCTAATTAAGCGCTTTTAAAGTGCGGTGTTTCTTGTTTTTACTGGCATGGGAAAGTACCATAGCTAAAATTTGCTTAATTGCGCTTAGATTTTTTCTAATTCAAAGTGCTGAACTTTATTGCAATTAGGCAGCCAAATAATAAATGTAAAGTTAATATTGATTTTACACTGAACCAAATCAGCATCACCCACTCATATACTTGTTAAAACAATTAAAGGGTATGCTAAGGAGAAATATCTGTGCAGTATTGGATCCCAAAAGCGCTTGCAGTAAGTGTATTGGTAAGTTTATCAGGGTGTAGTGTATTTATTAATGAAGCACATAATGAGCGTAATTACCGTACTCATGAGCCAGTAAAAGCACCTGAGTCGTTATCTCAACCAGCTCAAGACCCAGTTTATAAAATGGATGTAGGTCAATACGACAACAATCCAGAAGCAACAAATTATCGCCCACCAGCACAAGTGCTTACTATCGCTAAAGGTAGCTGGGTTGAAGAAGGTGATAAACAGGCGCGTATTTACTTTGATAAAAACGACGGCATTGTTGATTTAGACGAATTTCTTTGGGATACAATTAAATCAGTACTTGCTGAGAATAATGCAGCGGCTACAAAAGAAGACAAACTATTAGGCACAATTGAAACCGATTGGTACTCAATTATAAAAACCGAAGAGAGCTTTTGGTGGTGGGGCGATGAAGTAAATGATGATTTAGAAAAATTCAGATTTACTATTGAAGAAAAATCGCACCAACGTACTGCCTCTTTACGTGTAGAGCTTATAGACTTTAAAGGTGATAACACGTTAACTGATTTATTAAAACAGCAGTTAGAAGTACGTGCACTTAACCAAGTAGTGAGTGAGTTTGACTACCGCTACCGCCAACTTGAAGTTGATATGCGTCAACGCCAAGGTATTATTTCTCTAGAAATGGGCTTTGATAACAAAGGTAATGCAGCACTTGTTACTGAGCAATCGTACGATGCAGTGTTTGACAGATTTTCAGGGTTTTTAGAGCGTTTATCGTTCACAATTGTTGAAATTAACCAAGAAACGGGTTTAATCACCGCCGATTATAATGCGCCAGAAAGCAGTGTATGGGATTCTATTTGGGGCGACGAAGTTGCTCAGTTACCTATAGATGAAGGTCAGTACCAAATTTTAGTAAGTAAAACTAAAGAGGGAGGTACTAGCTTAACGTGGATGGATGACAAGGGGGAAACGCTTGAGCCAGGTACAATGAACGGTTTACAACAAGCGCTAGAAGCTGCACTTATTCAACGCGGTATTAAAATTTAAATAATAATAAATTTTTACTACAAAAAGAGCGCTCAGCTCTTTTTGTAGTTTTTATAGGTTAAAAAATATGTCTCAGTTACCTCATCGTTCACATTACACGTGGCGCACTTGGTTTACTTTTTTAGTACCGTCGTTAATTGGTGTGTTTTTATTTATGACACCGATTTCTACCTCTCAGGGAATGACCATTCCTATTGCCGTGATGGCTAAAGCTGTGCAAACCATGATGTTTGGTTCTGCTCAAGCTATTATTACTCTAATTATTTGTATTACAGGGGTTATTTCTGTAATTACTAAAGCGTTTAAGCCTGCCGCAATTTGTAACTCGCCCTTATTAAAACACTTGTTTGATGTGAGCTGGATGTGGCTGGCAGTGCGTTTATTTGGTATGGCATTTGTTTTAATGACTCACTTAAGCGTGGGTAGCGAAATGATTACTTCTGCTAATACAGGTGCGCTTGTATTAAACGATTTACTCCCTGTGTTGTTTTCGGTGTTTATTTTAGCGGGGTTATTATTACCATTATTAATTAACTTTGGCTTATTAGAGCTTGCTGGTACTTTGATGACTAAAGTGATGCGACCCGTATTTGGCGTACCAGGGCGAAGTGCTGTTGATTGCACTGCATCGTGGTTAGGTGATGGCAGTGTGGGCATTTTGATGACGGCTAGACAGTACGATCAAAAACACTACACGCAACGTGAAGCCGCAATTATAGGTACTACGTTTTCAGCGGTATCAATTACGTTTAGTTTAGTGGTACTAGGGCAAGTAAAGCTTGAGTACTTATTTGCGCCGTTTTATGCCACGGTATGTTTAGCAGGTATTGTGGCCGCTATTATTGTGCCGCGTTTACCGCCTCTTTGCTTTAAAAAAGATGTACTTATAGATGGCAGCGAGCCAAATAGAGATGCAGAAACTATCCCTAATAATAAAACCTTATTTGGTCACTCTCTTGATGTAGCGCTTGCCAAAGCAGATAACTCAACAGGCGTTAAAGGCACTGTGAAAGAGGGCGTGCATAATGCACTTGATATGGTATTTGGTGTATTGCCAGTCGTCATGGCTGTTGGTACATTTGCGTTAATTATTGCTGAGCATACGCCTATATTTCAGTATTTGGGTATGCCGTTTGTGCCATTTTTAGAGCTACTACAAGTACCCGAAGCCGCTGCTGCATCGCAAACTATTATGGTTGGCTTTGCTGATATGTTTATACCGTCAATATTAGCGGCGGGCACCATTGAAAGTGACGTAACGCGCTTTATTATTGCTGCTATGAGTGTAACTCAGCTTATTTATATGTCTGAGGTAGGTGCGCTTATTTTAGGTAGTAAAATACCGGTAAATATTTTTGAGCTGTTCGTTATATTTATTTTGCGAACGCTTATTACGCTGCCTGTCATTGCTTTAATGGCTCATTGGCTAGTGGGCTAGTGCCAAGGCAACAAGCAAGTACAATATTAAAAGAGCCCTGATTTACAGGGCTTTTTTATGACTGTAATTTTTATAGTATGTATATACGCCCCGTATTATAAAAACACAGGTAGTGCATTAGCTAAAGGATTAAAAGCGCCTAGCTACCGAAAGCGTTAAAAAGTTAAGGCCTGGATTTGGCTCTTTAAAACCAGCATTTGAGTAATGAATAACTCTCAGTGCGACATTAGTTTTACCGAAATCGGCGACAAGCCCTAAACGGTCTTCAAACTGGTAATGGGTGCTAATATTTTTACCCGCAAATTCAGTTTCATCAATAAGTGATACACCAATACCTGCTTCAACATAAAATGGGGTGTTGTTAAAGCTAAACGCCGGAAACTGCAGCACTGGTGACATAGCTAGCACAACATTAGACTGTGACTTATCGCCGTGGCGGTATTGCCACATGTTTATACTCGTTTCAAAATAAAACCGTGCGTCACCTACTAGGTTTTGCATACTAGGGGCATGGTATTGGTAGGCTAGTTTAACGCCATTTACGTTACCTTCTCCTTTGAGAAAATCAACCGCATAGCCATGTGCTGATTGAGCAGATGCACTCTTTGCAAATAGCGATACTACTAATATAAAAGAAATATAAAGTGTTTTAAGTGACGTTTTCATAGGTGCCAACTGTCTGTTTTAGAATATAAAATAAATAATAAGGGCGACCTGTTTACTATTTCAATGAGGACAAAATGCCGGTTGTATATGAGCTGTTAACCGCTTTGTGTTAACACACTGAATTATATGTTTTTATTTTATTGGTGCTAATTTGGCATTAATAAGTTGCCTATTTAATGCTTTTTTTACTGGGGTAGATCACGTAAATTACAGCCATCTTAATCACACAGACATAACACTCATGAAATTAATCAAGCTTTTACTTATAGCGACAGCGTTTATTAGCAGTTTGGCTTTTGCAAACCCACAAGAAGCACCAGATCGACTTCTTGAGTCGGTTGCAAATTCGTTATTTGCAGACATTGGTAAAGTAAATGCGCAAGGTAACGCGAGCAAAGCCGCAATGTCTAAAGTTGTTGAAGAGCGCTTAATGCCGCATATTGATGTTAAATTTGTGTCGTTTAAATTACTTGGCAAGCACATTAAAGGTATAGAGCGCGAACAAGCAGTGCGTTTTATTGATGCCGTTGATCATTATTTAACAGGTACGTATGCCGGTGCATTAATGAAATATACAGGGCAAAAGGTGGTATTTGAGCGTAACAATGCTAAAAGTGACTCTGAATATGCAACGGTAAATACACAAATTATTGAGCCAAATGCACCCACTATTGATTTAAGTTTTAAACTTCGCTTAGGTAAGAATAACGAATGGAAAGTATACGACATTGTTGCTGAAGGCATTTCGTTATTAAGCGCTAAACAAAAAGAGATCATCCAACGTATTTCTGAAGTAGGTTTGGAGCAAGTTATTAGCGAATTACAAAGCAAATAATTTGTTTGTCTGGCTCTGATTAAGTCCAACTCCAACCTTAAAAACGACCAATTACTTATGTACTTGGCCGTTTTTATATTTGTAAGTAAAGGATTGATGTTATTGAGCAACTTTAGGCTCGCAGCTAAATAAAGGTGTGCTAGAATATCGAGACTTTGATTAAGCGTGGTGTCAGCTAAAAACTGATATAACTTACCACCCCCAAGCCACACTGGAGTTGTGTTGTTTTAATGGAAAATGTACTGATTTGGCCAAAGGAATACCCATTACTTATTAAAGGACTTGTAGAACAAAACGGTGCCTTTATTTTAGATGCTTTGGAAGCTTGGCCTGCTTGTCGTTCTACAAATGAAGACGATGGTGTTTGCACTACCGTGTTGCCGCCTATTTATTACCTGGCATGGTTAACCCCGCTGGAACCATTTGAAGAATGTTATTTTCAACATATTTGCGAATATGATGAAGACGCTCAAGCTTATATTGGTGCGGTAAAAACCCATTATTACGATAATGAATACACCCCAGAAAGCTTAGCGCTTATGTTATTTCAGCGTCTTGAAAAGTACGCAAGTGTTGCTGCGCAAAGCGCCATTAATACACCACTTTCTTTAGTGGATTTATTATTTAGTAAACGCTATTTCACGCTTATTGAGCATGTGTTAAATCATAAAAGTAAACTCTCTGCAGAGGATGCTTTAGCTCTTTGGAAAGAAGTTGATTTTAGAGAGCGCTTAAGCGCCTTTATTCCAGAATCAATTGCTGATCTAGATAAACTGTCTGAGCTTGCTAGTGAAAAGGTGGCATCTGGTAAAGATTACTTCACTTTACTGACTCAAGTGTCGCCGGACGTTGATTCGGTTGTGCTACTTGAAAAAGCCTTACTTACTCATTTACGTAAAAAAACAGCTAAACAAACTATGGCTATGCGCTTTATTGAGCAAGGTGCAACAGGTGTACTGGCTGATGAAAACAATAAAACAGCTTTTATGTGGGCTGCTGAAAAAGGCTTTGTAAACGTAGTAGAAACCCTGCTTGCAAAGCAAGATAAAAAAGCAGTCGATAACTTAGGTAATACCGCATTACATTATGCTGTGATTGCTAAAAATGAGTCGTTGATGGTGCTATTAATTAAAGCCGGATACGATTTCAGAGCACGTAATAATGAAGGTTTAAGCTGTTACAGACTCGCGGTAAGTATTAAGGCTAATAATCTAGTTAAATGTTTAGAGCGCGATTTTGGTATTAAAGAGCTATCGCCAGAAGGGCAGTTTGACCGAATCAAAAAAGTTCACGTGTTGCACGCTGTGGTGACGTTATTATTCCCATTACAGTTGTTTTTCTTTTTTGATGAAGCTGCTACGATTAAAAGTGAATTAACACTTGGTTTAACCATGGTAGCTGTGATTTGTTTTTTCTTTGCGGCCAGTTTAAAGCGCTGCGCGTTATACCCGCACATCAAACACCCTTGGGGGCTGTTTGTATTAAGAGGCTTTTCGTTATTAAGCTTGGTGGCTCAAATTGGGCTTGCGAGTATAGTGGCCCTTGCTGCGTTAAGTGAGCTGGTTTAGTCACCTTTAAATAGTTAATAAAAACGCGCTTAAAGCAATTTAAGCGCGTTTTTTAATTTATGTAGCGTGATACCTTATAGGGTATTAATACCAACCCTAATAAATAGCTGATCTATTTTACTTGCTAAAACAACTCATTTCTTTGTTGTAATTTTCGTAAAGGGAACAACCATTTACATCAATTTACGCCTAAAACTGAATTGTTTTTTCGGCGTGAAATTTAGAACACACACTTAATGGAGTTGGTATAATATTTAAGCGTTATTTACCGTGCTCGTTTGCGGCTTTTTCTTCAGCAAGCTCTTCTTTAAGTTTACGAATTTTTAAACCCTGCTCTTGCCCGCGATGCCTTGCATAGTATGTACAGCCAATAAACATAGACGATGCGAATATAAGCTCTAATAACACCCATATAAGCTCATCAGGCGCTGCCCAAAGCATGGTTAACCCGTGAATGAAGTAAAGCATCACAATAAAGTTTGCCCACGCATAGGTGTAGGTGTTGTCTTTAATTATGCCTCTTAGTGGCAGTAACAACGGGATGATAGGCGCAAATATTGACGCTAAACTCGCATTGCCATTTAAAGGCGGAATGCAATACATCCACACTGGAAGTAAAATCAATAAGCCTACATAACCAAATAGTGCGGCGCGCTGAAATTTTATAGTTATTGGCTTTTTAGCTGGAGTGTCAGCGGTGTTCATTTTAGTTTTCTCGCAATGTGAGTAAGGCGTTTACCAACGCTTTGGCATATTTTAATTTCGTCTTTACTTAACTGTGTGCTATTGGCGCTTCCGGCTACATGCGTTGCACCATAAGGGGTTCCACCTGTTTGAGTAGCTAATAATTCGGGTACATCGTAGGGTACGCCAAGTAGCATCATACCGTGGTGTAAAAGTGGTAAAGACAAGTTAAGTAGTGTGGCTTCATTGCCGCCATGCATACTGCTTGATGACGAAAACACACAAGCAGGCTTGTCTATTAGTTGCCCTTTTAGCCATAGATCACTGGTGGTTTCCCAAAAGCTTTTAGCCTGGGAGGCCATCATGCCAAATCGTGTGGGCGTACCAAAAGCAAGGCCGTCGCAATTTATTAGTTCATCTTTTGAAATAACAATGTCGTGCGGATTTTTAGCAACAAAAGTACGTAGTAAGGCCGTTGCGCCTTGTTGCTCAATGGACTCAGCTATTTCGTGAGCCATAGCCTCTACAGAGCCATGGCTTGAGTGGTAAAGCACCACAATGGTTTCGCTCATTATAAAACGCTTAATACATTTTCTGGTGGGCGACCAATAGCTGCTTTATTGTTATTAACTACAATAGGGCGCTCAATTAGCTTTGGATTTTGTACCATGGCATCGGTTAAAGCTTGCTCGCTGTTTTCTTCTTTTAAGTTAAGCGCCTTATAAGCGTCTTCTTTAGTGCGCATAAGCTTACGAACGGAATCAAAACCAAGCTGGCTTACAAGGGTTGTAATTTGCTCATGTGTAAGAGGTGTTTTTAAATACTCAACAATATTTGGCTCTACATTGTTATTTTGTAATAGGGCAAGTGTTTCGCGTGATTTAGAACAACGAGGATTATGATAAATAGTAACAGACATAAAATGTATCCAAAGTGTGAATTGCCTCTATTTTAGGGCAAGCGCTTGCAGACTTAAAGTCTTGCAAGCTCTTTTTGTAAACGTCGGTATTGGGTAAGTAGTGCTTTTAAGCGTTGTTGCTTAACAAGTTCTGTTGGCTCTACAAAATTAAGTGCTTTTTGTACTTCGTCTGCGGCCTTTATATATGCGCCGTATTGCGATAGTACATCAGCATTTGCCTCATGATAGGCAGCAAGCTTGTCTTGTTTTTTATACGCATCAGCAAGTAATTGTTTACCTAAGTTATGATCTGGTTTTTCTAGTAAAAAACTTTTAAGTATATTTTCTGCCAGCTTGTATTGCTCAGCTTCAAGTGCTGCATTGGCGTAGTTTAGCGTAATAACCTGATTATTAGGGCGGTATTGGTTTAAATCGGCTAAAAATTTAACGGCTTCATCAGCCTTTTTTTGCGCTATAAGTAAATCTGTGTGGGTGTCGATATAAAATAAGTTTTTAGGGTCGTTTTTTAATAACTTATCAAGAATTGGCGCTGCTTCGTCTAACTTATCTTGATCGAGTAGGCTAATAGCTAAACCATACTTAAGGGCAATGTTACTGTAGTTATTTTCGCGTAATAGTTTTCTAAATAAATCTTCGGCTTGTTCTGGTTTGTTATCGTAGCGGGCAAGTACGCGACTTTTAGCTAAATTAAACTCAAGGCTTGGGTTTATATGACGTTGAGGATATTGCTCGGCGCGTAAACGCACATCAGATACACGGCTTTCAGGCAGTGGATGAGTAAGTAAAAACGCGGGTGGCTTATATTTGTAACGAATTTGTGCAGCGAGCTTTGTTAAAAACTCACTCGAGGCGCGTGCGTCAAAGCCTGCGTTGTTAAGTGTTTGCATACCAATACGGTCGGCTTCTTGCTCGGCAGAGCGGCTATGTGTTAACTGGCTAAATGCAGATTGTGTTTGGCTTGCTGAAATAATAGCAATACCCGCATCTGGCGCTACAACGGTTGCTAAGATACCGGCGATCATTCCGGCTATTGTCATCGCGCTATTGTCTTGTTGTTGCTGAATTCTACGCGCTAAATGGCGCTGTGTTACGTGAGCAATCTCGTGGCCAAGTACTGATGCAAATTGGCTTTCGTTATCGGCTTGCGCTATCAGTCCTGTGTGCACACCTACATGTCCGCCATAAAACGCAAAGGCATTTATTTCTGAGTTATTAATCCAAAAAAACGAAAACGGAAAACGTACATCATTAGCATTTGCTACTAGTTTTCTGCCGATAGTTGTTAGGTATTCGTCAAGCACAGGATCGTTTATAACAGGTGATGAACCGCGTATCTGCATCATCATGACTTCGCCAATGGCTTGCTCTTTTTCAAGTGGCAGGACTTGTAATGCGGAGGTTCCTAAATCAGGAAGTGTAAAGTTAGTCTGCGCCTTTAATGGTTCACTCACTAATAAGCTAAATGTTAGTGCGGCGCTACATAAAGTGATAAATGCTGATTTTAGCTGCATTTTATTCCTTGTTTAATGGTTCGCCAATGGCTATTTTGGCAATATCTATTTCGTCACTGCTTGCGCGGCTGTCTTTTTCGCACAATTGGTAGAGTTCTTTTATTGTGACTCCGTCAAGCTTTACAACGTTCAATTCGCGCTGTAAAAAAGTAATAATTTTATGTACTACTTTGTGCGCATGTAAAATAAGTGCTTTATCGGCTTTATCTCCACGTTCAAAATAAAAGCCAATAAACTTATGAAGCTGGTTTATTCTTATTAAGTTTTTCATCGAATGTGGATCCCACACTCTAAATTCCATAAAACGGTTGTCTTTGATGTATTGATCAACAATAACATCTTTTGCATAAGGTTGAGCCCACAGCTCAAAACCTCTGTCGGTAAATACTTGGTGCAGTGCTATGCGTGGTTTATGTTTTGTATGTATTTCACCAAAGTTATCTTCGTAGCCATCTAGTAAGTCTAAGTTCCAGTTGCGTTTATCGAGTAAGCTTTTTACTGCGTTATCAAATCCGTGTTCTAACACACCTTCTGATTCACTAACCGAAGATGCCACTAAATGATAAAAAGGAGGCAGCTCGCCCCAGTTAATCTGTTTTTTAAACCAATTAATCTCTTTGAGTGTTGGATTACTTGGTAGATGCGCTTTATTATGCGTTCCAGACATTAACTTATCCTTACTGCTAACTATTTCACAAGGATAAACTATTGCATGATTTGTTTTAAGAAAAAGTTACAGCTGTTCATGCTTTATAAGTATATTGACCGACAATATGCGACTTATTATTCATTTACTATGCGAGTAAAGCCGTTATGTTAGAGCGTGATTTAAAACCGTTTAAATGTCCGCAGCAGTTTGTGCAGTTTAAACTTGCCTTAAAAAATGCACAGTCATCAAAACAGCGTATTCGTTTTAGTGTAAACAAAGACGAAAGTGCACATGACATAGAGCGCTTTTTGCAAAAAAATGCTTATCGTTACAACTATGATAGACAACAAGGGTTGTTATTAGTGGAGCCATTACATGTTTGAATACGTAAAAGAATGGTACGAAAGGAAGTTCTCGGATCCTCATTCGGTTACTTTATTATTTTTATTATTAGCCTCGGTAGCCTTACTTTATTTTTTTGGTTCGTTAATCGTGCCGGTTTTAGTGGCACTGGTAATTGCTTATTTACTTGATTGGCCGGTAGTGCATTTAGAGCGCTTTGGTGTAAAACGTTTTGGTGCTACGGTCATTGTAATGCTAATTTTTATAAGCATTATGCTTACCCTTATTTTGGTTATTGGCCCTGTACTTTGGAAACAAACCAGTAATTTAGTACAAGAAACCCCGCACATGCTAGAGCAAGGTAAGTTGTATTTAATTGCACTGCCTGAGCAATACCCAAGTTTAATTAATATTGAACAGGTGCAAGCGATAGTCGCAACTGTTGAGGACAAAATTATTGAGTTTGGCCAAGTGGTTTTATCGTTTTCGCTTACGTCGTTAAAAGATGTGGTGGCATGGCTTATCTACTTAGTACTTGTGCCGCTACTTGTGTTTTTTATGCTTAAAGATAAGTTAGAGCTAACAGGTAGCGCTGCTAAACTTATACCGCAGCAACGGCGCTTAATTTTGCAGGTATGGAATGAAATGAACCAGCAAATAATGAATTACATTCGCGGTAAAGTGTTTGAAATTTTAATTGTTGGCGGCGTTTCGTTCATCGCTTTTACTGTTTTAGAGCTTCGTTATGCGGCGCTTTTAGGCGTACTGGTTGGCTTTTCGGTATTAATTCCTTTTATAGGCGCAGCACTTGTTACTATTCCGGTTGCCGCTGTGGCGTTATTTCAATTTGGCCTTGAAACGCAGTTTTGGACCATTTTAATAATTTACGGAATCATCCAGGCACTTGATGGCAATGTATTAGTGCCGCTGTTGTTTTCGGAAGCGGTTGACTTAAACCCCGTGTTTATAATTGTGGCAGTGTTATTTTTTGGTGGCCTGTGGGGTTTTTGGGGGGTGTTTTTTGCCATTCCATTAGCATCGCTTGTAAAAGCATTAATAAATGCGTGGTCATCAACACATGAAGAAATAACTAAAGAGTTGGCAGAGTAACGCTACAAACAAATTTTTAGTATAAAAAAGAATAGTAAACGCACCTAAGTTGCTAAAGAGTTATTACTCATTACCACTAAATTTATGTACTATTGGTAATAAGATATATTTTTTAGTAATAAAGGTGCGTTTTTTAATGTCTGAGTTTTTATTGCCCGATGAACCACTAAAACAAGTTTACCTTGATGCGAATGCAACAACACCAGTGTTGCCATGCATTGCCGATGTGGTGTCCCATACTATGCAAATATGTTTTGGTAATCCTTCTAGCCCACATATTAGTGGTATTCAAGCTAAACACTTATTGGAACAAACACGCGATAAAGCGCGCACCGTTATTGGTGCTAAAAACGGCGACATTTTGTTTACCTCTGGTGCTACAGAGGGCATTCAAACGGCGGTAGTTTCTACGCTTATTAATGCTAAAAAACACACGATTAAAAACCCAGTGTTACTTTATGGCGCTACAGAGCACAAAGCTGTGCCAAATACATTAAAGCATTGGAATAACGTACTTGAAATAAACGCCCAAGTGCTTGCTATCCCCGTTGATAGTAACGGTATTTTAGATTTAGATTTTATTGCAAAGCATATTAATAACGCATTGATGATCTGCACAATGGCGGTTAATAACGAAACTGGCGTGTATCAAGATTTAGCGGCAATAGAGCAAGTAATTCGCATCCGTAACAAAAATGTATCGTGGATGGTTGATTGCGTTCAATCACTTGGTAAGCAAGCGCTTGCGCTTAGCGATACAACGATAGATTACGCGCCGTTTTCAGGGCATAAACTTTATGCCCCCAAAGGGATTGGTTTACTTTATATTAAAAAAGGCAGTGCTTACACGCCATTTATAGCCGGTGGCGGACAAGAAAGCGGTATGCGTTCAGGTACAGAAAACCTGCCAGGTATTGCAGGTTTAAATAAGCTTTTTAGCTTATTACTTGATAAAACAGATGATACCTTTAAGTCATTAGAGACATTAAATAGCTATCGCAGTGAGTTACACGAAGCATTAAAAAATACATTTGGCGATATTACGTTTAACCATCGTTTTGAGCATTCAGTACCAACAACATTAAACTTTGCTGTAAACGATTTAACGTCAAAAGAAGTAATTGATTTGTTTGACGCGGCTGGCATTCGTGTTAGTGGCGGGTCTGCGTGTAGTACAGGTGCTGCGCAAAGCTTTGTACTTGATGCAATGGGCGCAAGTAAATGGCAAAGCGAAAATGCAATTAGGCTCTCGTTTGGCCCAGCTGCCACGCAGCAAGATATAACTCATGCTTGTGAGCGTATTCGTGCTTTAAAACAAATACTGCAAGCAAACTGTTTAATCGTATCTGACAGCACTACACCACAACAAGAAGTGTGCGCACTGGGGTTAACTCAATTTAGGCATCAGGGCGCGTGTAGCTGGTTGTATGTGAGCGATGATAAACATGCAGTTATTATAGACCCAATTATAGAGCTAATTCCCCGATTTGAAAAAATAGCGAATACGCAAAACTTAAAGGTAGCAGCGGTACTTAACACTCATAATCATCAAGAGCGAGAGTCTGCAACACAGCTATTAACCAGTGTATTAGCATCTAGGCTTGTGAATCGTGAGGTTGATGCACTTGGTTGGCCTATTGATCTGGCTAAAATCAATTTAGCAAATGACGTGCTTGAAAAAGTAGCGACACCAGGACACAGCGAAGATAGCGTTAGTTATTTATTAAAAAATAGCGCGGGTGAAACGCAATACTGTTTTTGTGGCGATTTAATACTACCTGCGGGGCTTGGTAACACATCGCTCAAAGGGGGCGATGCTAAAGTAATGGCGCAGTCTATTTTAACATTAAGCATGCAGCTTACAGGCAGCAGTATTATTTGCTCTGGGCATGACTATCAGCAGTGTTTTGCTATGAACTGGGCTGTTCAGCAAAAGCAAACGCCTTTATTAAAAGCTTTAAACAATGGCGAGATTACAATCGATAAGTTTGCAGTGCAAAAGCAGCAATACGATGTACAAAAACAAGTTAGTAACACTCAGTTGTGTGGTTATGTAAATGCGCTGCCAAAAATTGACACACAACAGCTAAGTTTTGACGATGCAAAAGTAATGCTTGGCACTGATAACACTTATTTAATTGATACACGAGAACCATATGAGCATGGCGCTACTAATGTAGCTCAGTTATTTAATACTCCAAACGTAAACACATTAAATATACCACTTAGCAGAATGGCTAATGCGGTATTTGAAGGGCAGCTTAGTAAAAACAATAGTTATATTTTATTGTGTCGAAGCGGAAACCGCTCAAAAATAGCGGCTAATAATTTAATGCAGCTAGGGTATAAAACCGTTTATAACTTAAATGGTGGCTTGGCACTGAGTAATTAACAGCAGCGGTTAATAATAAGTCGGCTTTAAGGCCGACTTTTTTATTTATGCATACTTATTAGATAAATATACAAACACTCGTTAAAAGTCATTAATATTTCATTTTTTGGGTTTAAGCTATATCAGTGCCTTTAAAATTAAGGGACAATTAATTTATAAAATTTTTATGATACCGGTGTCAAAAGCTAAAAATTGCGTTATCATCTGCATCTAAAATTATAAAAACAGCACTTTTTTTGCATTTTTAGTTATGCTATCGACATTTAAATTTAGTATAAAAAACAGTGTGAGAGTTTTGCTTTTATAAAAAGCATTTTTAAATCAATTGATTGAAAGAATTAGAGGGTACTTACATGTCTAACCGAACGCAATTAGCAAGTTGGCAAGCATTAGAGCAAGATGCTGCAAAGATGAAACAAACACATCTTAAGACGTTATTTGCACAAGATGACACACGTTTCTCTCAATTTTCGACTCAAATACCAGGCGTATTATTCGACTATTCAAAGCAGCTAATTGATAACAGTGTTTTTGCCAACTTAATGTCACTTGCTAAAGAGTGTGATATTGCCTCATGGCGCGATAAAATGTTTAGCGGCGAAAAGATAAATATCACTGAAGGTCGTTCAGTGCTTCATACCGCATTACGTAATCGTGCGCATACATCGTTAGTGGTTGATGGCGAAAACGTGACACAAGCTGTAGATAATGAACTGGCAAAAATTAAAGTATTTGTTGAAAAAGTACGTAGTGGCGAGTGGTTAGGTTACACCGGTAAACCAGTAAAAGATGTGGTAAGTATCGGTGTTGGTGGCTCAAACTTGGGGCCGCAAATGGCAACCGAGGCACTGAAAGCGTTGGCTGATGACACGTTAAATGTGCATTACGTATCAAACGCAGATGGCGTACAAATTTCATCGGTATTAAAGGCAATTGACCCTGAAACAACATTGTTTGTTATTTCGTCAAAAACATTTACTACCTCAGAAACCATGACAAATGCTAAAACAGCCGTTGATTGGTTTTTACAAACAGCAAAAGATGACACTATTATTGCGAAGCACTTTGTTGCGGTAAGCACAAATTTAGAAAAAACAGCCGCTTTTGGTATCGCGGATGAAAACGTATTCACTATGTGGGATTGGGTTGGCGGTCGCTTTTCACTGTGGAGTGCGATAGGCTTACCCATTGCTTTATATTTAGGTTATGACGCGTTTGAAGCTATTTTAGAAGGTGCGTTTGAAGTAGATGAGCACTTTAAAACAGCTCCTTTTGAACAAAATATACCACTTATTATGGCATTGCTTAGTGTTTGGAATACCAGCTTTTTAGGTTATACAGCACAAGCTATTTTACCTTATGACCAAGCGCTTCATATGTTGCCTGCGTATTTACAACAAGGCGAAATGGAAAGTAATGGTAAGCATGTCAACTTTGCAGGCGAAACAGTACCATATACAACAGTGCCGATTATTTGGGGTATGACAGGCATTAACGGGCAGCACGCATTTTACCAATGCTTGCACCAAGGGAATGTAGTTGTACCTGCTGATTTTATTGCCTCAGTGAAACCACAAGTAAATGTTGATAAACACCACGATATTCTACTATCAAACTTTTTAGCGCAAACAGAAGCGATGATGAGTGGTGTAGATGCCAAACAAGTGACAGCAGATTTAAGCGCTAAGGGTAAATCGCAAGCAGAAATTGATGAACTATTAAATCATAAAATTCATAAAGGTAATCGCCCAACTACATCTATGCTGTTAGACACCGTAGATGCAAAAACAGTGGGTAGATTAATAGCCCTGTATGAACATAAAATCTTCTGCCAAGGCATAATTTTAGAAATTTGTTCGTTTGATCAATGGGGTGTTGAGTTAGGTAAAGGCCTAGCCTCTAAGATTGAAAGTGAACTGACTGATAATAGCGTTAAACATGCTCACGACAGTTCAACAAATGGATTAATGGCGTACTACAAGCAGCATCGTACGCAGTAACAATTTAGCTTATCGCAAGATAAGCAAACCGAGTACCTTTGAACGGGTAGCGCTGGAGTTCTTAGGGTCTGTATTTTTGTGAGAGGAGATACAGGACCCCTAAGGCTCATTTAATATCGCAAACTAAAACAATAAACATCCGTACAACACAACAATTCAGCAGGCTTTTATACAATCATGCTATATAAGCCATCTAATCTAGCAATAAATAGGCATACCCGCGTTTATTTTAATGCACCGGGTATCATAACGTAGAGAGTAACTATGCTTAATCCTTTTGATATTATAATTTTTGGGGGCGGTGGTGACCTTGCGTTACGCAAATTGCTACCTGCAATGTACAGAGCATATCAAGAAGGTAACTTACCTGAAGGCTCACGTATCCTACCAACAGTGCGCGAAGAAGCCAAACGTGCTGAATACGTAGAAACAGCGCACAAAGCACTACAAGAATTTTTAAGCAAAGGCGAGTTTAACGCTAAAGACTGGAAAGCATTTTCTACATTTTTAGTGCCAGTAGTCTGTAACGTAACTGAAGCAGACGATAATTGGGACGTGCTAAAAGGTATTTTAAATGAGCACGATAGTACTAAATCTCGCGTATTTTATTTATCACTACCACCGGCTGTGTACGGCACATGTTGTGAAATACTATCAACTAAAGGCTTAATTACACCGACGTCTCGTGTCGTTGTTGAAAAGCCAATTGGTTACTGCGGCGATTCAGCTGAAGCTATTAACGGTAAAATTGCAGAGTTTTTTGATGAAGAGCAAATTTTCCGTATAGATCACTACTTAGGTAAAGAAACGGTTCAAAATTTAATGGCATTACGCTTCTCAAACTCATTGTTTGAAAATATGTGGGATGCTAAATCTATTGATAATATTCAAATTAGTTTATCTGAAACTGTAGGCCTTGAAAGCCGTGCTGGCTTTTACGATAAAGCCGGTGCATTGCGTGACATGGTACAAAACCATTTGTTACAGCTACTTTGTTTAGTGGCAATGGAATCACCGAATAAGCTTAACGCTAATAGTATTCGTAACGAAAAACTAAAAGTGTTAGAAGCACTTCGTCCGCTATTAGATGGCGATGTTGATAGCAATATTGTACGCGGCCAATACGTACCGGGTGATTTAAACGGTAAAATTGTACCGGGTTACTTAGAAGAGCTAAATGAAGGTTCAAGTAAAACAGAAACCTTTGTAGCTATTCGTGCTCACATTGATAACTGGCGTTGGGCTGGTGTTCCTTTTTACCTTCGTACAGGTAAACGCATGGCTAAGCGCTGTGCTGAGATTGTGGTTGAATACAAAAAAGTATCTCATAATATTTATGAAGATAACGTAGGTAATATTGAGCCAAACCGCCTCGTTATTCGTTTGCAACCTGAAGAGACGATTCAATTGACGCTTATGTCTAAGCGCCTTGATAATCTTGAAATGCAATTAGAGCCGGTAACAATGAATATTGAGCTTTCGCAAGCTTACAGCAACGGTTTCCACTCAGATGCATACAAGCGTTTAATGCTAGATGCGGCTGCCAATAACCCGTCGTTATTTATTCATCGTGATGAAGTACGTCAAGCTTGGAAGTGGATTGATCCAATTATTGATCGCTGGCAGGACAAAGGTAAACCTGCACTTTACCGTGCTGGTAGTTGGGGCCCTGATGATGCAGATGAATTATTAGCTGAAAACAACCATGTATGGTTTAACACCGGCGATAAGGTATAAACATGGCAACACTCGTTGAAAAGTTTTTTGATAATAAAGACGCGCTAACAGCTGAGTTATCAGCAACACTTGAACAATCATTACGTGATGGCATCAAAAATGACGGCCGTGCTGTATTAATGGTTTCTGGCGGCTCGTCACCAGCACCAGCGTACAAGCATTTATCAACGCTTGATCTTGATTGGCAAAATGTTGATGTTGCCATGGTTGATGAGCGCTGGGTTGAGCCAAGCCACGAAAAAAGTAACGAAGCGTTTATTAATAGCACGTTACTTCAAAACTACGGCAGTGCAGCAAACTTCATTACAATGAAAAACGATGCAGCAACTGCAAAAGAAGGCACACAAGTATGTGAAGCCGCTTACAGTGCTTTAAAGGCGCCATACGATGTAACTATTTTAGGTATGGGCCCCGATGGTCATACTGCGTCTTTATTTCCAAATGCAGAGGGCTTAGAGCACGGTCTAACTACTGAGCAAACTGTTTGCGCCATTAACGCAATACAAAGTGACGTAACCGGTAGTATTACTGAGCGTATGACTCTTACGTTAAATGCAATAGCAAATTCTAAAGTGGTTAAGCTACTGATAAGCGGTGAAGAGAAACTCGCAGTTTATAAGCAAGCAAAAGCAGGGGGGGAGGTAAATGATATGCCTCTTCGTGCTGTACTAAACCACCCAAGTATTAATATTGAGGTATATTGGGCACCTTAATTTAAGTGCTTTAAACTACCCAGAAAAGGCAGCTTATTTAAGCTGCCTTTTTATTTGCCTAAATTTAATACAGCGCAAAGCATAAAACTGCCATATTACTGTTAACCAATGTTAATGGTTTTGCTTTTGGTGTATAAAAAACGCTCTTTCAGTGTGTTGTTTTTAATCGTATTTTATAAGTTTTTGCTGTACGTTTTTTAGCAACGCACAGATTTAGTTATATTTTATTTTTTCATGACGGTTGTCATAAAAGTTTCCCTTCCTTTTTTACTTCAAAAGCATTAGCCTAAAGGTATTAACAATGAAACATATAAATTAAAAATAACGGAGCAGTAACATGGCGGAGCAACAAGTACAGCCTTTACACAACGAAAAACATGCCAACACTAAAATTCAAAACGGCATCAACGTAGAATTTATGAAAACTCAACATTTAGTGCCAGTAGTTGCACATGAGTTTGCACGCGTAGCAAATGAGTTCCCAATGTCATTCGTTAAAAATAACGAAGCTGGCACTTACCAAGCAGTAGCTATGTTTGGCCTAGAGCCAGGCGAAAACCTTTTTGTAGAAGACGGTAAATGGACTGCAGCATTTGCACCAATGGCAACAACTCGTTACCCACTAGGTTTAGTTAAGCACCCAGACCAAGATCAATACGGTATCGTTATCGATGAAGCAAGCTCATTGGTTGGTGAAGAAGAAGGTAATGCGTTATTTGAAAATGGTGAAGAAACTGATTACCTAAAACGTCGTAAAGAAGCGCTAGTATCGTTTATTGAGTTTTCTCAAGTAACTGAAGCGTTCACTAAATTCCTTGCTGATAAAGAACTACTAATAGCGCAAACGTTAACAGTAGATATTAAAGGCGAGAAAAAAGACATCAACGGTATTTACCTTATCGACGAGAAAAAGCTAAACGAGTTAAGCGATGCTGACTTCTTAGAGCTTCGTAAGCGCGGTTACCTAGCACCTATCTACTCTTTCTTAACGTCTACTCACCAAGTAGCACGTTTAGCGCGTTTAAAAGCTAAACAAGCTTAATTATAAATACGTTAAATTTTAAAAAGCGCCTTAGGGCGCTTTTTTTATGCCATTAAACGTACATTAGTTGAAATCTTCGTTGTAACCCTTCAGATTGTTTTAACACTTAATACAAAAAGAGATCACCATGAAAAAAACATTAGTATTATCAATTATTGCCAGTGCGTGTTTAACGCTAAGTAATAGTGCTTTGAGTGAGCAAGCACCATTTGCTATTGCGATTCATGGTGGCGCGGGAACAATTGAAAAAGCAAAATTTACGCACTCGCAAGAAAAAGCCTACAGAGCTAAATTAAGTGAAGCAGTTGAAGCCGGTTATGCGGTACTTGAAAAGGGCGGTGAGAGCTTAGATGCAATAACCACTGCGATACAAATACTCGAACAATCACCTTATTTTAATGCAGGGCGAGGTGCTGTTTATACTTACGATGGTAGCCATGAGTTAGATGCGTCAATAATGGATGGACGAAACCGTGAAGCGGGCGCTGTTGCGGGTATTAAGCACATAGAAAGTCCAATTAAGTTAGCGCGTTTGGTAATGGATAACTCAGTACATGTCATGCTTAGCGGTCAAGGTGCTGAAGAATTTGCTAAAGAGCAGGGCGTTGAGCTTATCGAAAATAATATATTTGATACTGAACATCGCTATGAGGCACTTTTAAAAGCTAAACAAAAACTAGATAAAGCCAAGGCAACTAGTAAAAATTACCAAGCGGTACATAAAACACTTCCTACTGAATATAAAATGGGCACAGTTGGCGCTGTTGCACTTGATAAACATGGTAATTTAGCTGCGGGTACATCTACGGGCGGCATGACAGCTAAACGCTTTGGCCGTATAGGTGATGCCCCCGTAATTGGTGCAGGTACATTTGCTGAAAACGAGTCGTGTGCAGTATCGGCAACGGGGCATGGGGAATACTTTATTCGATACAACGTAGCGAGTGATATCTGTGCGCGCGTTAAATTCCAAAATAAAACCATTGCACAAGCGGGTGATGAAGTTATTAATCAGGTGCTTGCCCCCATAGGTGGTACGGGCGGGGTAATTATTGTCGATGCGAAAGGCAATATTAGTTTGCCATTTAATACCTCAGGTATGTATCGCGCCAGTAAATCGAACACCCAAGCAACTTACGTGGGTATTTTTAACGACGAATAGCTTATTAAGTCTATAGTTATGCACTTTGTAGCATTAACCCAGCGCGTTTAGTTTGATACAATTAACGCTCTTTTACTAATTTTATAAGGTGTGCGGGTGGTAAACCTAGGTCAGTTGTTTGGCGAGCTAAAAACGTGCTTAAAAAAAGATCAATTTATTTTTAAAAAGCGCCTACACGGCGTAAAAAAAATAAACGATGAAAACAAACAAGCTAATGCCATTGAAAAAATAGCGGCCGATATTACCCGTAGCCAAAAAAACCGCGAAAAACGTCTTGCTGGTTTGCCTAAAGTGACTTACCCAGAGCAATTACCGGTAAGTCAGAAAAAGGATGTAATTAAAGACGCCATAGCAAACAACCAAGTTGTTATTATTGCTGGTGAAACTGGTTCAGGTAAAACAACACAAATACCAAAAATGTGTTTGGAGCTTGGCCGTGGGGTTGATGGCTTTATTGGTCATACCCAACCAAGGCGTTTAGCTGCGCGAAGTGTTGCTAATCGGATTGCTGAGGAAATGAAATGCGAACTTGGCCAACAAGTTGGTTTTAAAATTCGTTTTAGCGATCAGGTTTCTAACAACACCTATGTAAAACTGATGACCGACGGTATTTTGCTTGCTGAAATACAACATGACCGGTTTTTAAATCAATACGACACCATTATTATTGATGAAGCGCATGAGCGCAGTTTAAACATCGACTTTATTTTAGGGTATTTAAAAAACTTACTGCCAAAACGCCCTGATTTAAAAGTTATTATTACTTCTGCAACCATCGATCCTGAGCGCTTTTCAAAGCATTTTAATGATGCACCTATTATTGAAGTATCTGGTCGTACTTTCCCTGTTGATGTGCGTTACAATCCAATCTCTGATATTAAAAAAGATGAGATGGAAGCAGAGGGCGACCAGCTACAAGGTATTTTTGATGCGGTTGATGAGCTTTGCGCAGAAGGCCCCGGTGACATACTCATATTTTTAAACGGTGAGCGTGAAATACGTGATACTGCCGATGCGCTTAGTAAGCGTAATTTAAAACACACCGATGTTTTACCGCTTTATTCGCGTTTGTCTAACGCTGAACAAAACCGCATTTTTGCACCGCATTCACGTAGGCATATTATTTTAGCCACCAACGTTGCCGAAACCTCGTTAACCGTGCCGGGTATTCGTTATGTAATAGATCCAGGTACTGCGCGAATTAGCCGTTATAGCTACCGTACTAAAGTGCAGCGCTTACCTATTGAACCAGTTTCACAAGCGAGTGCAAATCAGCGTATGGGGCGTTGTGGACGTGTTGAGGCAGGTATTTGTATCCGTTTGTACTCTGAGGATGATTTTTTATCGCGCCCAGAGTTTACCGACCCTGAAATACTACGTACTAATCTAGCGTCTGTTATTTTGCAAATGTTAGCACTTGGTCTCGGTGATATGAGTGAGTTTCCGTTTGTTCAAGCACCCGATAGTCGTAATATCAACGATGGTTTAACGCTACTTGAAGAGCTACAAGCCATAAAACCTGCAAAAAATCGTGATAAAACGAGTCTCACACAATCGGGTCGAGAGCTCAGCCGTTTACCTGTGGACCCTCGTTTGGCAAAAATGGTACTGACCGCGCATAAACTCGGTGCACTTCGTGAAGTAATAATTATTGTCGCGGCGTTATCTATTCAAGATCCACGAGAACGCCCACAAGAAAAACGCGCTGCAGCAAATGAAAAACATGGCCGCTTTGACGATCCAGATTCTGACTTTATTGCATTTTTAAACCTGTGGAATTACTTAGAAGAACAGCAAAGCGAGCTGACCAATAGTCAATTTAGAAAGTTATGCCAAAAAGACTTTTTAGCCTATATGCGTCTTCGAGAGTGGCAAGACATTGTTTATCAAATTAGCACTGTATGTAATGAAATGGGCATGAAAGCCACCAGCCAAGCGGCTGATGGCGAGTTAGTGCATAAAGCGTTATTAAGCGGCATGCTAAGTCATATTGGTTTTAAAGACGAAAAACAAATTTACAAAGGTGCACGTAATAGTCAGTTCCATATTTTTCCGGGCTCAGGTTTATTTAAAAAAAGCCCTAAATGGATGATGTCGGCGGAGCTGGTAGAAACTAGTAAATTATACGCACGTACTAATGCAAAAATAGACATTACTTGGGTAGAGCCACTCGCTCAGCACTTAGTTAAACGTAGCTATTCAGAGCCACATTGGGAGAAAAAGCCAGGTGCAGTTATCGCATTTGAGCAGCAAACTCTTTATGGTTTATTAGTTGTTAATAAACGCCGCTGTGTTTATAGCAATATAGATCCAAAAGTGAGCCGTGAGCTATTTATACGCACTGCACTTGTTGAGCAAGAGCTGGGTTTAAATGAGCAGTTTTTAGCATTTAATCGTGAGCTGATAGAAGACATACAAGTGCTTGAGCATAAATCTAGACGCCGTGACATTTTAGTTGATGAGCAAACACTTTATGAGTTTTACGATAAAAAAATACCGAGAGAAATTAATAACCGTGCGGCATTTTTAAAGTGGTATAAAACTCAAAAACAGCAAAACAAACACTACTTACACATGAGCCGTGAAGAGCTTATGCAGCACGGTGCAAGTAACATTACTGAGTTTGACTACCCAGATACATGGCAACAAGACAACATTATTTTACCGCTTACTTATCATTTTGATCCGGGCCAAGCCGTTGATGGTGTTGCAGTGCAAATACCTGTTGCGCTATTAAACCAGGTACAAGAGAGTGGCTTTGATTGGCATATTCCCGCGTTTAGACACGAATTAATTAGCGGTTTGATTAAATCGCTTCCTAAATCGCTGCGTCGTAATTTTGTACCTGCACCTAATTATGCTGATGCAGTGCTCGCGGCAATTGAGCCACTACAAGGCAGCCTAATAGAGGCGCTTACTACCCGATTACTCAGAATGACGGGCGTAAGAGTAGATGCTGATGCGTGGGACTTAAGCGCACTTGCTGCGCACTTACGACTACAATTTGAGGTGCGCGATGAGCACGATAAGCTGCTTGCGCGTGGCCTTGATTTAGCTAAGCTAAAAGCGCAGCTGCAAGGTAAAGTAACCGATACGCTATCAAAAGTAGCCGACAAAGGTATTGAAAAAGCAGACTTAACACAATGGGATTTTGGCAAGTTACCCGCCTCGTACGTTAAAAAACAAAGCCAATACGAAATTAAAGCATACCCTGCGCTGGTGGATAAAAAATCAGCGGCTGCAGTTGAGTTATTTGACAGTGAAGTAAAAGCGCAGCAGGCCCATCAAAAAGGCCTGCGCCGGTTAGTTTTATTAAACGTGCCTTCGCCAATTAAGTATTTACAACAAAACTTACCCAATAAAGCCAAACTTGGTTTGTACTTTAATCCATTTGGTAAAATTGCAGATTTAATAGATGACTGTATTGCCGCTGGGGTTGATAGCTTGCTTGTTAAGCATGGCGATATTCGCGACGAAAATGCGTTTGAAGCGGTAAAAGAGCAAATACGTGGCGAGCTCGGTGATGCCGTTGTATTAATTGCCACACAAGTAGAGCAAGTACTGAGCATCGCACATAGCCTTCATAAAAAAATGAAAGGTCGCGTTGATTTAACCATGATTACTGCACATGGGGATATTAAATCCCAGCTTGAGTCGCTTATTTTTAAAGGGTTTGTAAGTGCTCATGGCGCGGATAAAATAACAGACTTGATTCGGTATTTAAAAGCGATTCAAAAGCGCTTAGAAAAACTTCCGGTAGATCCGAACAGAGATCGCTTATGTGTTTTAGAACTAGAAAAAGTAGCGCAAGAATACAAAAAACTAGTAAATAAAACACCTAAAGGATTGCCAATACCTGATGAGGTGACAGCTATCTTTTGGATGCAGCAAGAGTTACGG
The DNA here is from genome assembly GCF_018101025.1 of Pseudoalteromonas sp. MMG006. Lineage (NCBI taxonomy): Bacteria > Pseudomonadati > Pseudomonadota > Gammaproteobacteria > Alteromonadales > Pseudoalteromonadaceae > Pseudoalteromonas > Pseudoalteromonas sp. MMG006. The sequence goes on along the minus strand of NZ_JAGJEJ010000018.1, from coordinate 8,756 downwards.
GTCTCGTTGTTTGCACAAACGCTAGGCACGCCTTACCCAATATCTGCAAAGCGGATTATAAATGCGATAAAAGAGATAGAATAAAACTTGCATTTTCTATTAAGCTTAGTACCTTAATAGAGGGATTTATTTTTGTTTTGAGAAGGAAGCGACATAGTTATGTCCTCATTGGTTGAACATAAAACAAAGCGGTTATTAGTGGTAGATGATGAGTATTTCAATTATGAAATGCTTAAAACAGCACTGACTTCGAAATTTGATGTAAGCTATGCAGATTCAGGGCAAAGCTGTCTTTCATCAGCTATTGCTAACCCGCCAGATATAATTTTGCTAGATGTATGTATGCCAGGTCTTGATGGCTATGATACTTGTCGAATGCTTAAACACACCCCTGAGACAAAAAATATTCCTGTTGTTATGGTATCGGGCCTTGAGTCCCAATCTGAAAAACAAGCGGGCTTTAATGCTGGTTGCGACGCGTATGTTGTAAAGCCGTTTTCTATGGGTGCTTTATTAGAAGAAATTAACACGGTTGTTTAGAGGATACTTATGTTTACTGACGATAAGCGAGATTTTAGACGTATGCAGGTAAATACGCCTGCAAGCTTGACTACTATTGAGCCAATAGCAGGGTTAAAATATACCGCAGAGTGCGTAGATTTGAGTGCTACTGGGCTATCACTACATTTGGATGATTTACTTGAGCTTGATACTTTACTGCAGGTAAATATTGAATCTACACACCCCAGTATTGCTTCGCTTAATGCTACCGCTAAGGTTATTCGTGCGAGTAAAGAAGAGGACGGCACGATTACAGCTGGATTAAAGTTTATACAATTTAATTAGTTAATCTACATACTCAATAAGTATTTAAAGTCGAGACATTAATGGATATAGATAACCCAATAATGTCTCTTTCGAAAATACGACTAGTAAACCTTACAAATTAAGCCTTTTAAGTAAAAGCCTTCAGGGTAGCTACCAGCAATAGGGTGGTCGGCTGCTTGATTTAATCGCTCCATAATTAATAGCTCTTTTCCTGCATCAATTGCTGCATCAGCCACCACTTTTTGAAACAAATTTTGCTCCATTAAGCCCGAACACGAGAACGTTAATAATGTACCGCCTGGCTTTAGTATTTGCATAGCAATCATGTTTATGTCTTTATAACCACGGCACGCACCAGTTAGCTGTGCTTTGTTGTCGGCAAATTTTGGCGGGTCCATCACAATAGTATCAAACTGCTTGCCTTCATCACGGTATTGGCGCAACAGCTTAAATACATCTTGTTTTACAAAGTCGACTTTATTTAAGTCTAAATTGTTGTGCTCTACGTTACGCTTTGCAGTATCAAGCGCTGGCTGAGATACATCAACATTTGTAACGTGAGTGCAGCCACCACGTAGCGCGTATAACGAAAATGTACCAGTGTAGCTAAAACAGTTAAGCACGGTTTTATCTTTTGAAAAACGCTCAAGGGCAGCGCGGCTGTCGCGTTGATCTAAATAAAAACCGGTTTTATGGCCTTCGATAATATCAACTTCAAGTTTTAAACCGTTTTCTTCAATAAGAACGGGCTCTTTAGGCTCGTTGCCCCACAGTACGCCTTTAATTGGTTCAAGGCCCTCTTTAGTACGTACATCTACATCTGAGCGCTCATAAATGCTAGCGCCTGGGAAAATAGCCATAAGCGCGCCGACTATTTCACCTTTGTGACGCTCAGCGCCTGCGCTAAGTAATTGGCATACCAATACGTTATCAAACTTATCTATGGTCACACCTGGTAAATAGTCAGACTCTGCGGCACACAATCTAAAGCCTGTTAAGCCGCCTTCAGAAATAACGTGTTCACGTGCATCAAGGGCTCTTCGTAAACGGCGTTCGAAAAAGTGTTGGTCTATTACTTCTTTTTCGTCAAAGCTCCATACTCGTGCTCTTATTTGAGAATGTGGGCTATAAGCAGCAGTGGCTAAAAACTTACCTTCACTATCGTGAATAGTAACTGTGTCGCCTAGACCCGGTTTACCTTTAATTTTTTTGATAGCTTTTGAAAATAACCACGGGTGCTTTCTTTTTAATGATTTTTCGCGACCAGCTTGTAGGTAAACGGCAGATGACATAGGGCTTCTCAGTAGTAATAAATAAGCGCTGTATTTTAGTCAAGCAGGGCGCAACATACAATGAATGTTTTGCATGGCGGGTATAAAGCACGGTAAAGTACGGATAAATCAGATATTAATTAGTTTTTGGAATGGTAACGTGCCCGATGTAGCTTTAAGCCCCGATTTAGAAATACTTAATTCAAAATGTAGGACGTTTATAACATCATTAGTTCATGCTGATGTTGCCCACGATATTACACATATTGAACGGGTTGTACGCGTTGCTGTACAACTATGTAAGGCTGAGCAGGCAAATATGCATGTTGTGCTACCTGCAGCGTGGATGCACGATTGCGTGGCAGTTGCTAAGAATCACCCTGATCGCGCAAAAGCCTCTACGATGGCTGCCGATAAGGCGATTGAGTTTTTAAAATCAATTAATTATGACGAGTCGCTGTTTGATGATATTCACCATGCGATTGCAGCGCATAGTTTTAGTGCCAACATTGCAATTAAAACCATAGAAGCGCAAATAGTACAAGATGCCGACAGAATGGATGCACTTGGTGCTATTGGCGTTAGTCGATGTATGAAAGTAGGGGGCTCAATAAGTCGTTTATTGTATAACCCTGATGACCCGTTTTGCCTTAACCGCGAGCCAGATGATAAAACCTATACACTAGATCACTTTTATATAAAGTTGCTACATATTGCTAAAAGTATGAATACGCCTTCGGCTAAAGCAGAGGCGCAAAGACGCACGGATTACATGCATGCTTTTTTAGAGCAGCTTAAATCTGAGATAGGGCAATAATATGAGCGCCCCTTTATTATCTGGCATAGATCACTGTCACTTAAATGTTGATTGTATAAAGGATGCGCTTGATTGGTACCAGAATGTGCTTGGCTTTAAAGTTGTAGAGGAACTCGCTTTTTGGAATGAAAATGGCAAGGGCCCGTTAACACTTGAAGATCATAATAAAACAACCCGATTAGCATTATTTGAAGGTGACGGGCGTAGTAAAGGGATTGCGTTTGCAGCTACGGGTGAGCAATTTGTAATGTGGTTACAGCATTTGGAGCAATTAAAGATAAAAACGGTATTAGCTGACCACGGTGTTACTTTTTCGATGTATTTTAAAGACGACAGTAGTAATAGTCATGAGATTACCTCTCATGACTATAAGTATATCAAGCGTATTTATAAAAATGTTGAGTTAGGCTCTCATACTGCTAAGGCTAATTAAACTAACTCTTGGTTTGCCTCTTTAATGGCAATAATATCATCGAGCTTTTCAATAAATAAATTGATCAAATTAGGATCGAAGTGACTGCCTGCTTGGGACTTCAAATGCTCAACAGTTTCTTCTACGCTCCATGCTTCTTTATAGGGGCGCTTTGATGTAAGGGCGTCAAATACATCTGCAATCGCTACAATACGCCCTTCAACTGATATTTCCTCACCCTTTATCCCATTTGGGTAACCTGTTCCATCCCATTTTTCGTGATGCTCCATAGCAAGGGTATGTGCAAGTTGTAAAAGGGGTGATGACGAATTGGCTAGAATTTGCGCACCTATTACAGCATGCTGTTTCATGTGCTCAAACTCATCGCTTGTTAAACGCCCAGGCTTTAATAAAATAGCATCGGGTATGCCAATTTTACCTACATCATGCATAGGGGCTGCTTGGCGTAACAGTTCGGCCTCAGACTCGTCCATACCTAGTGCTAAAGCAAGTACTTTGCTGTACTGGCTCATGCGGGCGATATGCTCGCCAGTGTCAGTGTCTTTGTATTCTGCAGCTCTGCCAAGACGATGTACTAAATCAACGTGGGCTTGCTTAAGTTGCTCAGCTTGAACTAACGATAAATGTGTTTTTACACGTGCTCTAACTATTGCAGGGCTAATAGGTTTAGTTATGTAATCTACAGCACCCAGTTCAAAGCCTTTAAACTCATCGCTTTCGTCACCAAGTGCAGTTACAAAAATAATTGGGATATGCGATGTTTTTGGATTGGCTTTAACTTTTTGGCATACTTCAAAGCCGTTCATATCTGGCATCATAATATCGAGTAATATTAACTTAGGAAGCTCTTTTTCAAGTAAAGCAAGTGCAGCATTGCCAGATTTAGCAAACGACATTCTGTACTGATTACCTAACACTTCACGCATTACTTTAAGATTTGCAGGCTCATCATCAACAATTAATATACGAGGCCTATCTGTGGAAAAATCCATTAATTAAATACTCATTCTTATGTTAGGTTTTTAAGTAAATGTTCAAGCTTTGTCTGTGCACTATCAAAATCAAACTCGTCAAATGCATCAACGATTTCGTTAACTTCACCTTGCAAGTTTGCTGATACGTTACGTTGTAGTTTGGCCAGCAGATCATCATTTAGTTCAGCGTTTTGGGCGTCTTGACTCAATGCTTTGCATAAGGCTTCTACTTCAGCAGTACTGAGTACGTTATCGTCTGAGCTATTTTTAACTGACTCTGGCTCAGCACATTCGTTACTAGCTAATAGCTTGGTAATCGTAGTGAGTTCATTTTTAATTGCATCTAATGTACTTATTAGCTCTTGTTGAGGTGGTTGTTGCTCTAATGTAGCTAATAATTTCATCAACGTTGTTAAGCCTAAATTGCCAGCAACACCTTTTAGTGTGTGCACTAGACTGTGTACATCTTTTATATCAGACAGCTTTTCAGTGAATAAAATTTCAAAACGTTGATTACTGTCGTTAATAAATTTAGTAATTTCCGTCAGTTGTTTGCATTTTGATCCCCAAAGCATCAAGCCTTTGTCAAAATCAATGTGCTGCGCTTGAGGGTCAATTTGAGTGATTGCTACCTCCTTAGCAACCCCTAAGCCTAGTACTTGCGCTATTTCTTGATTTAGCTGGTTTATGTCGACTGGCTTATTGGCAAAGCCATTCATTCCAGCTTTTTTAGCCGTTAATTTATCTTGTTGTAACACACTGGCTGTAAGCGCAATGATTGGGGTGTATTTTAACTGTCTTTGATTTTCAATTGTTCTGATTTTTTGTGTTGCTTGAATGCCGTCACACTCAGGCATGTGTATATCCATTAATATGACATCAAAATCTTGCTGCTCGAATACTTTAACTGCTTCAAGGCCATTAGATGCTTTGGTAATAAGGTGTTGATCGCGTGACAGTAATATTGAAAGCAACTCGGTATTTTGTTCTATATCGTCTACTACAAGTATCCTGAGTGCAGGTAGTTGCGTATGAAGGCCATCAAAAAAGTCTATTTTAGTTTCATCACCTATGCTTAACGGTAGTGAAAAATAAAAACAAGTGCCTTTACCAAGCTCACTAAATAGGTCGATATTTCCACCCATAAGCTCGACTAGTTGTTTACTTATTGTTGTACCAAGGCCTGTACCACCAAATCTTCTTGTTGTAGTTCCGTCTGCTTGTTCGAAAGGTTGAAATACAGCTTTGACACGATCTTTAGCAATACCAATACCTGTGTCTTGAACTTCAAAAAATAAGTGCTGGTTTTGTGTTGTACCCACAGTGACAGTAACAGAACCTTTTTCTGTAAATTTAATTGCGTTGCCAATTAAATTAGTAAGCACCTGCCTTAAACGATCTGGGTCGCCATAATAGGTGCTGCTTACCGATTCTTTTATTTTTAGCGTTAGATTTAAATCTTTCTTTTTAGCCTCAAGCCAAAAGGTAGAAATAATGCTGTCTATGACAGGTTTTAAGCTAAAATGAACAGGCTCTATAGTTAGTTTGCCGCGCTCTAGTTTAGCGGAGTCTAAAATTTCATTTAATAGCCTAAGTAATGAGCGTGCGGCCTTATTTACTGTTACCAAGTGCTTTTGCTGCTCTTGATTAAGCGGCGTATCCATTAATAAATCACTAAAGCCTATAATTGAGTTCATCGGCGTTCTAATTTCATGACTCATATTAGCCATAAAGGACTGTTTAGCGTGGGCGGCTTCTTCTGCCTTAAATTTAGCTTGCTCTAAATTTTCTTCGTATTCTTTGCGCTCAGTTATATCAACTATGACACCATCAATCCATTTAGGGTTACCTTGAGAATCAAAATCAATACTCCCTTTATCTAATAACCATAAAATTTTGCCATTTCTGTGTCTAATTCGATATTCAATAGAATACTGAGACTTTGTTTCAACAGCTTTAGTGACTTCATCAACGATATTTTTTTGATCTGCTTTTAAGACCAAATCATTGAATTCAATACAATGCTCTATAAACTCATTGGGGTTATAACCTGTAAGCTCACTTATATTTGGACTAATAAATAACATCGTCCAGTTGTCATCAAACCTGCACCTAAATGCCACCCCCGGCATATTATCGATAAGAGAGCGGTACTTTTGCTCTTTCTCTTCTAAACTTTTTTGTAAAGCACGCTGCTCTGTCAAATCGGTAATAAAACCAACGTATAAAGGGTTATAGCCCGGCTGATTTACTTCACCTATACCTAAGCGAATAGGAAATACTTGTCCGTCCATGTGCTTAGCATATACATCACGGTTTATGCCTATTACTTTACCTAAATCTATATTCTGAGCGTTTAGAAGATGATTATCGTGGTGCTTAGCGATGTTGTCGTCCATGAGTATTTTAACGTTTTTGCCTTGAACTTGGTGTTCTTGCCAGCCAAAAATTTTACTTGCAGCTTCATTAAAGCTTAAAATAATGCCAGTATGATCAATGGTAACAATCCCATCTATAGCGGTGCCTAAAATAGCGTTTAAACGAGATTCGTTTGCTGATTTATCTTCAAGTAGCATACGGTAGCGAACCATACCATTTATTACACCAACTACGCTCGTGATTGCTATAGTTGCAGTCGCGACTGCGATGGCGATAAAGGTTAGCCCTGCGGTTGCGTTAGCATCATCGTAAATTAGAGGTGATGTAGCTACAAAACGTGTAGCGGCCATTCCCATATAGTGCATACAAGCAACGGCACTTCCTAAAATAATAGCGCTAATTAAGTTATTTTGAAGAGGTGATAAAAAAGGTAAAAAACGCTCCAGATTAAAGCGGCTATACAGAGCTATAAAGGAAAGGGCAACAGCAATAATAATCGATAAACCAAACATTAATGGGTCATATCTAAGTAAAGGCGCAAGATCCATTGCAGCCATACCACTGTAATGCATAGTGCCAATACCAGCTCCTAGTAATACAGAAGAAATCGATAATACTTTTAAGTTACCTCTACTATTAACAAGCATCGATACAGCATACTGACACGCTACAAATGCTGGGATAAAAGACAGTAATGTAATTATTGGGTCATAATCAATATTAGTACACAGAGAAAAGGCGAGCATGCCAATAAAATGCATGCTCCAAATGCCCACAGAAAAAACAGTAGCAGCGGTCACATTAGCTAAACGCTGGTAGCTAGGAAATTGAGCTTCTTTTGCTAAGTCTATAAGCCGAGTGGTAAAAAAGGCTGCAAAAATAGCAACTAGCAACGACATTAAAACTAATAGAGGATCGTAAACGCCATTAACGATTAAGCTAGGATCTTGGTCTGTGATAAAAAAAGCTGATAGCATAATGGCTCAAAATATAATCTTTATTTATTAAGTTTAATCTAATTAATTAATAAATAAATGGTTAATTCAATGAACTGGTTAAAATAACGAATTTATTACCTTTCGTTTTCTTTTATTTATCAGCGGTTAGTTTTTTAGTCGGTGTTTTTTATTATACAGTACCTATAATAGGACTGAATTAAACTTATTGAGCTATATTTAAGTTTTTACTGTACAACCGAAGTAAATTAATGAATTGGATTAATTAAGAAAGGGTATACTTTATTTAGTTTTATTAATTGTTGGTGAGTATTCTCGTCGCAATACTATTAATGAGTATGAAAGTGTTTGAATATCAGTTAAAGAAAAGTACAAAACGTAAAACGGTTGCTATCAAAGTGCATGATAAAAAAGTGACGGTATATGCTCCTCACTTTGTAAGCAATAAACACATCGATAAATGGCTTTTTGATAAGCAGGCATGGGTCAGTGCGCAATTAACTAAGCAGCTTAATATAACTGACAACAGGCAGAAACCGCTTAAAGACAAACAAGTTTTAATATTTAATAACGTTGTAAATTTATCGTTCAAGGAAAGTGTTAAGTCTGAAGTAATAAACTCTAACGATAGTTTGCTTATTACACACTCTTCGCGTGTCAAAAATACTTTGCAAAAACACCAACAACTTCTTGAAGAATGTCTAAAAGAGCAGCTAACTGCATATATAGAAATGCGTTTAGCGTATTTTTGCCAGCAAATGGACGAAGAATTACCTACAAGTCTGAAAATAGCTATTTATAAGCGAAAATGGGGGAGTTGTAATAGCAAACGAGAGCTCACATTTAATTTGCATCTAATTGGAGCGCCTTATCATGTTATTGATTATGTGATTGTCCACGAGTTAGCGCATTTACGCCACCTAAACCACAGTACCGCTTTTTGGCAACATGTTGAGCGTTTCTTCCCAGATTATAAAGCATCATCAATATGGTTAAAGAAAAACAGTGTGAGTTTACAATGGGTATATTGAAGTTAATCTGAATATAGGAATATAGGAATATAGGAATATAGGAATATAGGAATATAGGAATATAGGA
>NZ_JAGJEJ010000017.1:0-97088 GCF_018101025.1 Pseudoalteromonas sp. MMG006 | reverse complement strand
AAATCCTCTTTGTGAATTAGTCTTAAAGAGTAAAATGGCTGTCACTTTAAATAAAAACTAATAATAAAACTAATAAGACACCCATTCTAAATTTTGCACTTTTCAAAGTTAGAGGCTAGCCTTTATTTAGTGCAAAAAACAAGCAGGGTGTCTTATGGCAATTGCAAGAAAGCGTCAAGTAAGTTTGGTTGATACAAAATACTACCATTGTATTTCACGCTGTGTTCGTCGTGCATTTTTATGTGGAGAAGACCGTTTTACTGGTCAATCTTAAGAAATTAACAAGACACCCACTTTAAATTTTGCACTTTTCGAAGTTAGAGCCTAGCCTTTGTTTAGTTTGATAAACAAGCAGGGTGTCTTATGGCAATTGCAAGAGAGCGTCAAGTAAGTTTGGTTGATACAAAATACTACCATTGTATTTCACGCTGTGTTCGTCGTGCATTTTTATGTGGAGAAGACCGTTTTACTGGTCAATCTTACGAGCATCGACGAGGGTGGGTTGAAGATAAGCTGCTTGAGTTAGCTAAGATATTTTGTATTGACGTCTGTGCTTATGCAGTAATGAGTAACCACACCCATTTAGTCCTGTATGTTGATGATAAAAAAGCGAATCGATTAAATGACAAAGCGATTGTTATTCGCTGGCATAAACTCTGTAAAGGCACATTGTTAACGCAAAAATACATGCAAGGTGAAAAGCTAAGTAACGTTGAGCTCATCTTTTTCAATCAAACGGTAAAACAATACCGAGAACGTTTAGCAAGTATCAGCTGGTTTATGCGGCTATTAAATGAAGACATTGCGCGTAGAGCAAATAAAGAAGATAACTGTACAGGAAGGTTCTGGGAGGGTAGGTTTAAATCGCAAGCACTCCTTGATGAAGCAGCACTTGCAGCGTGTATGGCCTATGTAGACTTAAACCCCATCAGATCCAAAATGGCAAATACACCAGAAGACTCTAACCATACAAGTGTACAAAGGCGCTTAACAAGTGCAACAGAAGGTAAGCAACCTAAGCAGTTACTTCGCTTTGCAGGTATGCCACGTCAGATTATGCCTAAAGGGCTGCCGTTTGAGCTTAAATCGTACCTTGAACTTGTTGAGCTAACAGGGCGAATAATACGAGAGGATAAACGCGGGCATATTGATAATATGAACCTTCCTTTGCTTGAAAGGTTAAATATATCCCCAGGAAACTGGTTAAAACTCACCACACAATTTACGCGCGTATTCCACGGTGCAGTAGGCAGGCCCACTTCACAAGCAAGTTACTGTGAAAATTTAAACCGCAAGCGGCGGACAAATATCAGTAATTGCGAAAAGCTACTCGCATAAAGCTTAAACTACTCAGTAAAACTATCAGTAATAAATCACAACTTCACCATGCAGTCATTTTCATGCGTGCAATTTAGGTTTAATAGGGCTAATTACTCATTTAACAGATGAAATAAAGTGACCCAGCCATAAAAGATAAATTTTGAACTTGAAGAGCAAATATTAGTGTCACAGTTTTGTTTGTTCAATAGGAGTGGCTGTCTAGTTTGGTTATCAAACGAAAAACATCGGCGGATTAGCACTCTAATACACGCCGATGTTTATAACTTATTTGAATAAGCAAATTACCTGTAAGGTATTTGGCCTTAGTCTTGTTTACGGTAAAGACTAATCAAACATATCGCTAAAAGTAATGTTGCAATCATACCCGAAGCGCCAGCAACACCTGATGGAAGAAATCCACCACGACCAAAGGTAATTAAAATGCCATTGGCTAACATTGCAGCTCCGCCAGCTAAGGCTGTAAGCCCGCCAATTGCTTTACCGCCTTTAGCGATGAAAGACAGGCCAAAAACAAGTGCTGCTAAGCCTAATAATAATTTAGCTGCGTAGTAAATCATGAATGACAACGACACCACGCCACCAATTAAAGGTTGTGCGCCTTCTACTGTACCTGCAACTTTTCCAAATGTTGAAAACAACGTTAGGCCAACGCTTACCTGCACTATGTTAAGTACTGCGCTAAACGCGATAGCCGACCAACCTAGTTGAGCGTTTTTTGCTTGCACCATAGCTGTGCCTGCAAAGGCAACAAGTAAAGTAAATATTAGTGCTTCTAACCCCCAAGCAACTTGCCTTGAAAAGCTAATTTCAGCACTGTAAAGGGCTGAATAAATACCCTGTGATATCGCTAATATCAACAATAACGATGCTGTAATTAGGGTGGTGCGTTTATGTGTAAATTCCATTATGGACCTCTTTTGATTTTATATTTTTCGCTTTCAACAGGGATTGCGAGTTTGAATGTATCAAACTGTTTAGTCTTTGTATTTAAATAGCGTTTATCGTTGTAGGTATAAGACAGGTAAAGCGAGTTAATTATTTCACCTAAATCTATAAAAAGTATTAATTAATAACAAATTAGCTCAGGTTACTGCTTTTAATTAAACTTAACTTTGCAAAGCTGCTTTTATTTAAGCCATGTACGCTAATAAAACACGGCGCTTTGCACCCGTTTAGTGAATTAGCTTTAAATTACCAAACGGGCACTAATTTGAGTATGCAGTAAACTGGCTTATTACTAATTTTGTTAAGATAAAAACCTAAAATTAGACCAGTCACTTAACGCTATGATTGTGTGCTTGGTAGGGGGCGCAATATAGATTAAACCTGCAATGGCAATAACCGATGCCAACGTGATTAATTTATTATCAAAGTCAGCTATTTTTAAAGCCGTACCAAAAGAGCGTTTAATGGTGACATTATTCAAATCGACACTGTAAAGTTCATCGAGTAATAAATGGATTAACCCGCCGAGTAAAATAAACCCACCTGTTAACCAGGCAAAAGTAGCGGCTTGTGCGGTTGTTTGGTCGTTTAGTTTCCACGTTACTTGGGTTGTTAATAGTGCGCATAGCAATAAAAACAGTAAAGAGTGGCAACTGCCTCTATGTACAGTGATCCATTCAAAAATGGGTCTAATAATGTATTTCATAAACCCGTACACTAATAGCGGGACTACTATTAACTCAACAAAACTAATAGTAATAATAAGCTCGGTGGTTATGTAATGCAGCACCAGTAATACAGCGCTCAGTGCAAATAAGTTAAAAATAGTATCGAGCGATGTGGATTTATCTGAGTCTATGTCGGGTAATAAGCCGCCAATAGAGCCTAAAAACCATAACCAAAGCGCGCCGTTTAAATCAACATGGCCTGCAGATAATAAAGTGGCTGAACCTAAACCGGTGACGATGACTGCAGTATTAAGATGAGTATTGAAATTTGCCATTGTATCTCTTGATAGAAAAATAGGTTGGCATTCTAGCAATCAAAAACTTAATTGTTCAATGTACTTTATAGGTTGGGCTTAAAATATGTTTTTGTTAGTTTAATTAACTGTGGTTTATTACATCAACGTGATATTTGAATCGATGAAGTGATAACTTTTGCCGTTTATTACTAATCGCTATTTTTTAAACTCATCGAAAAATGCAATTTGCCCTCGGCCTGTTTCTTTAATGTGGTAGAGCATGTTGTCTGCGTTTAGCATTAACGCAACTAGTTCGTTACCATCATTTGGGGCTACTGCAATACCTATGCTTGCACCTACTGCGCATGTTTTATTTTGCGCAATATTAATATCGTGTTTTAATTCACTGAGTAGGGCGTTCGCTGTTTGTTGTGTTGCCGCTTTATCGTAGGTTTTAATTTGCTGAGCAACAATAAATTCGTCGCCGCCTAGGCGGATACACATGTCGTTTTTTTCGTGAAAAAGTGTTTTAAATCTGTGTGCTATTTCAATTAGCACTTTGTCGCCGGCTTCGTGGCCATAGGTGTCGTTAATGGGTTTAAACTTATCTAAATCAATCATCATAAGCACTAAGTGCTCATTATGTTTAATACATTCACGCAGTGCTTTTTTAAGGCGTTTTTCGCCGGCACGCCTGTTTAATAGGCCGGTTAGCGGGTCGTGATCGGCTTCAAAGCGGGTTTGCAGTTCGCGCTCTGCGCGCTCGGTTACATCGTGTAAAATTACTTCTACTAGTTGCTCTTGTTTGTGGCTTCGTTTACTTTCTCTTTGGTCTGTTAATCTTACAAATAAGCAATGAAACCACACCGTTTTGTAGCCAACCTTACACTCAATATCTAAGGTGGTTTGTGGTGGGTTTTGAGTAGAACGAATATCGTCCAGTAGGATTTGTAATTCTTCTACGTTGCTTAGTAACTCAGGAAAATGCAAGGTAGGTAACTCTTTTTCACCAGGTACAGTAAAGTAATGCTTAAATGCTGGGTTAAATGTGGTGATACTATTTTTGCTATCGAGTAAACAAATACCTGCGCTGGCTTGTTCAAAAATAAGTCTAAACTTGGCTTCTAGCTCTTGGGTTTTTTTACGCAGCGTTTGCTCATTACTAATCGTTAAATGCAACTCGTTCATTAAGGCATTTATACCGTGTGTTAAACGGCTTATTTCGTCTCGTTTGCCTTGCTTAAAGGTCAGCATTTTAAGGGTTTCTGGCTCGCATGGATTTATTTTAGCAAAGCTATCGGTCAGGTTTTGAATAGGTTGAGTAAGCCAACGTTGTACTACTAGCGATACAAAAAATGCGATAACAATAGATTGAATTAACATTAAAATGAATTCTTTTTTAAGCGCTGCTTGTGCTTGTTGCTGTATAAATTTATCGTCGGGGTATATTGATAATACCCCTATATAAATGTCATCCAAAAAAGGGTGAGCAAGCTTAACTAACACCGCTTCTTTTTGTTTATTAATAGTGCCGTTGGCAATAAATAACGCCATGTCGCCTTTTGCGTTTGTTTCACCTTCTAGGCTTGCGCCTTGTACTAAGTCGTTACTTAGTAGGCCGTTGATTATTTCTTGACTTAATTCATTATCGTTTAAATAAGCAGCTATGGCGGCTGTTTTTTCCATTGTTTGCGCTAACTGTTGAACAAGTAAGTAGTTGGTGTTTTTCTTTTCTTTATAGCCTGAATAATATGACAGCATAGAAGAGAGTAGAGACACAACAATAGCCACTAACGCAATTGATATTGCGACACGTATGTAGAGTTTTTGGCTAATAACTTTAATCAAATTTGTATACCACTTTTACGGCATCTGAAACTTGCGATAGCGGAATGTAGCCAATCGCAAATTGTGATGATGCAATTTTTTTTATTGCGTCCTCTACCGATGTTGAAGGAGATGGAGGGTTTGCACGCCCTGAAAATAACAGCCTTGCCCAATACGCATTTATTTTTTGCTCGTCTTTATTAACCAGTTTTAAGTAAAAGTCGTTTTTTAAAGTTGATTGCGCGGGCAAATCAATTGGTTTTGAAGTTTCACCATCAGGAAAAGTTAAATACCGGCCCATGTAAATATCAATAACTTCTCGTTTTGATAATGCGTTAATCGTATTTTTTTTATTAACGACGACCACAAATTCTGTCGATTTAGCACAAAAGCTCACAACAAGCAGGCACAAAGGCAGCAAGGCATTTATAAATAGGTTGCGAGGGCTCATCATTAAAACACCATACTAGCATTTAGACTAAGTATGTGTACTTTGTGGCCCTTATCAACGTCTGAAGGTTTACTAAGGCTCCATAGGCCAGCGCCTTGAGGCTTTATATCAAAGCGGTCTAACTGGGCTTTTAATGCTACGCGCTCAGACAGTTGCCATTTTACACCTACGTTAATTGAGTGTTGGTGAACATTGGTAATTTTAAAAGCAGACTGGCTGGCAACTGCGAGCTGCTGTATTGGCACTGTAAATTGTTCAGGAGTACTTGGCGCAAAAGCGGGATCGTTTACTTTTATTACATCATGACGGTGTTTAGCCGCTGAAAAACCGGTGTAAAATATTGCGTTGTCTACTCGGTAACCTGTACTAATGTAGCCACTAAGAACTGATGGGGCAACTATCCAATCAGATTCTGAAATACCTAGCTCAGACTGAATAAGCCAATTGTTATGATCGTAAGTAAGCCCAAACGCAGCGTATTCTATACTGTTGCTTTTGGTGTTAAATTTGCTTGATATTTTTTGTGCATGCGGCCATAAACTTTGTGGTACGGCATCAAGTGCGGCTAAATACTCATCTAAAACAGTTGACTTATAATCTCCAAAGTCTGATTTCGATAATGAAAGTCGCATAGTCCATGCATCTAAAGAGTAGGTTGCGCTAAAAGTTGTTAAGTTTTCAAAATCAATAAAGAAGTCGTCATTATAGGCTTGTAGCTTGGCTGTTGTACTACCATAAGCAAGTTTTAAACGTAAAAAACCGTCGTTAAAGGCTTTGCTGTATTCAACATCTATACCGTCGAAGTTTCCTGCAAGGTTTGCAAACGAGTAGTACGAATGCGGCGGGCGTACCCATAAATAGGCATACCCTACGTAAGGATATTCAGACAGTAAGTAAAGATCGCTGTTCAACCTACCAGCACGAACAGCCCAATGGCGCGAGGGACGATAACGTACAAAGGCGAGTTCTAAAAAATTATCAAAGCTTTTAAAAGCATGATCTTGAATGACAACTTGAACCACAGAGTCCCAATTTTTGGCCAATGATATATTAGCCTGCCCACCTAATATTGAATCTCGCGTTGCTGAAAAACCAGAGTCGTTGACATTTGAATAATTCGATGCAAAGCCAATATCTGAATCGTCCGTGTAGCTGAGTGTTAAGGATGCAAAACCGCTAAATTGTACGTCTATGTCGTTTGCATAGGTTTTATTAGCAGCGGAAATTGCCAATATTGCTATGGCAATTGTACCTCGGAACAACATGTTAGCCCGTATTTTTGAAATGTAGATAATAAAAAGATAGCACAATTTATTAAATTACCAACGTGATCAACATGGTCTTTAACTAAATCCGTAAGAATGATGAATTTAAGAAAATGACATTATTTAGCATTAGCGCAAAATTTTGATTGTTTAACGTTAAATTATGTATAAAACGCAATTGATACAAGTGGTTAAGTACATGCAGATTAGTTAGCTACATATATAAAATGCGAAGTAAACGTATTTACAATAGGCTTTGTAACTGACAGATATATTTTATATCGTTTGTTAATGATTTGAACGTTATATTGTTGCATTTAAATATTGATATAGTATAACATTCGCCGAATTCTAATTCATGAAAGAGCTTGAATGTGACAACACACCAACCGGTTAACCACACATCTAATAATGTTTCTACAATTGCAGAACAATCAAATAATCAAAATAATGACAATAAGAGTGCTAATTATAAAGCGATTATTGAAGTGGACTCGCTTAGTTTTAGTATTAAAAACAACGCTATATTAAAAAACTTAAACTTTACTGTGGGCTCAGGCGAAATTTACGCATTACTTGGCGGTAATGGGGCGGGTAAATCAACCACGTTAAAAACGTTACTGGGCTTTAATAAACCAACGCAGGGTTCGGTACGAGTAGCGGGTAAAGAGGTGATTAAAGCACTTGATTTTGTTCGTGGTAAAACGGCGTACTTACCAGAGTCTGCAACGTTGTACCCGCATTTAACAGCACGCGAAAACATAGAATATTTTTTATCACTTGCTGATATTAATAAAACAGACGAGCAGATTAACGCCGCGTTTAAGCGTGTTGCTTTGCAAGAAGGGGCGTGGGAGCGGCCTATGCAAACGTACTCTAAAGGCATGAGACAAAAAACCGCGATTGCATTAGCTATTTTACGTGAGGCACCGATATTTTTACTTGATGAGCCTACATCAGGCCTTGATCCTGTTGCCATTGATGAGTTTAACCAGTTAGTACGTGAGCTTGCATTATCAGGCGCCACTATTTTAATGGTTACACACGATGTTTATGGCGCCTGCCAAGTAGCAAACCGAATTGGTTTACTAAGAGCGGGTGAGCTGGTGGGCGAATTTGACGCGCCCGAAAATGGCCGTATTGATACTGAACAAGTGCATGCAGCCTTTGCGCAAAGAGGCGCGTCATGAGCATAAATAACTTATCAAAAGTGGTTATAGTCGCCAAAGATGAATGGCGCTATTGGCTACGCTCAAAACTAGCAATGACTGTGCTGGCTATTGGTTTATTGCTAACGCTTTCATCGGTAGTGGTTACCGCCATTACTATGCATGAACTTAGCCATGCTCGCCATGAACTTCAATCAAATGCTGAGCAAAGCTTTGTTGATCAGCCCGATCGTCACCCGCACAGAATGGTGCACTATGGGCACTATGGGCACTATGCATTTAGAACGCCTTCACCACTGAGCACGCTCGATCCAGGTATTGACGCTTACACAGGCAATTCAATATTTTTAGAAGGGCATAGGCAAAACAGTGCCATGTTTGCCGACCAACGACAAGGTACAGCGCTGACTAAATTAGGTAGTTTAACACCTGCTTTTATTGTGCAAACATTAGCGCCGTTACTTCTTATATTAATTGGTTACAGCTCTATTAGTCGTGAGCGTGAATCGCAAACGCTTTCATACTTATTAGCGCAAGGCACATCGGGTATTACATTAATAGTCGGTAAAGGTTTAGCGCTGCTTTCTGTTGTAGGCTTAATTATTGCGCCACTGGCAGTATCGGCTTTATTTACGGTATCTTCGGGCGAAAGCTTACTAGTAGTTACAAGTTTTGTTGTAGGTTACGCGTTATATTTAACCGTGTGGGTCTTACTCATTTTATTAGCATCGAGCGTGTTTAGTAAAAACAGTGGTAGCTTTACGGCACTTGCGTTTATGTGGATTTTACTGTGTATTGTTATGCCGCGTGTTGCAAGTACAAGTGCATCAACAGCTGTACCATCAACGGGCAAAATAGAAACCGACTTTGCAGTTAAAGCTGAGCTTAGAAAACTAGGCGATGGCCACAACACGAACGATCCTGCATTTAAGCAATTTAAACAATCACTCCTTGAAAAGTACAACGTAAATAGCATTGATGAGCTGCCAGTAAACTTTAGAGGGTTAGTGGCCAGTGAGTCAGAGGCAAAACAAACCGATGTACTGAACCAGTTTGCCGAGCAGCGTATGCAAGCTGAGCTTAAGCAAACGCAAGTGTCGCGTTATTTTGGCTGGGTTTCACCTATGGTGGCTATTCGCTCGCTCTCAATGATTGTGGTGGGTACAAGTATAGAAACGCACCACCGATTTTTACGCGAAACCGAGCAACTACGTTTTGATTTTGTGCAAGGGCTTAATAAAGTTCACATTGAAAAACTTAACTACCAAGACGACATGAACCGCAATGCCAATGCCGCAGCGACTCAAAAAGCACGCGTAAGCGCTGATAATTGGCAAATTCTTCAAGAGTTTAACTTTACTGTAGATAGCGCAAATATTCGCGCACAAAGAAGTGTACCTGCTTTTTTACAATTATTGCTGTGGATAGCAGTGCTAGTAGGCGGTATTAAATTTGTAGGGAAGCGTTTGTCATGAACTATTTAATTAAGCAATTTACGCGTGAATGGGGCTTTTTACTGCGCCAAAAATACGTAGTGGTGTTACTGCTTTGTAGCCTTGTTTTATCTGGTTTTGCTATTTACAGCGGGCTAAGCGAAGTAAGCGCGCAGCAGCAAACTATTGAGCGTTTAAAAGCTGCAGATCAGAGCGATCGCGCTAACGTACAGCAAAAGCAAAACGATGCGGGCATGTTAGCGTATTACAGCTTTCATTTAACGTACTCTCAGCCATCTAACCTTGCATTTGCTGCATTAGGTGAACGCGATATTTTCCCGTGGAAGCACCGCATTAATTTGTTGGCGCTTGAGGGGCAAATTTACGAAAGCGATGCACAAAATGCTGAGCTGGCCCAAGCCGGAAAAATAGACTTTGTGTTTGTAATTAGTGCGCTTGCGCCACTGGTTATTATTTTGCTGTTTCATGATTTATTTGCAAGCGAGCGCACAAGCGGCAGACACGATTTACTCGTTACTACGGCTAAGTCTTACTTTGCTTTATGGGGCGCACGCATAACCGTGAGGTTTGTAGCGGTAATAGTGTGTTTAATGCTGCCATTTTTTGTGGGTGCTTTTATAGCTGGAGCAAGCGTCTTTGAAGTGGTGTATGTATCGCTTTTATGCATTGCATACCTTGCATTTTGGGCGGTGCTTAGTGTGTGGCTAGGTAAAAATGCAACCAGTGCGCCGCGTGTTGCTTCAAGCTTAATTGGTTTGTGGGTGTTATTTGCTTTTATTATTCCTATTTTAGGCGACCTTGCTATTAATAAAGCGGTGCACTCTCCTAATGGTGGCGACACTGTGCTTACCCAGCGTGAAGCGGTAAACGACGCGTGGGATTTACCTAAATCAACCACCATGAGTACTTTTATTAAAGAGTACCCAGCACTTGCGCCTTACGTTGATATGAGCAGTGAATTTGAATGGAAATGGTATTACGCATTTCAGCAAATGGGGGACTTGAAAGCGGCAGAACTTTCACAAGCCTACCGCGATGCAGCCGCTAAAAAATATGAGCTAGCGGGCACTGTATCTTGGTTGTCGCCACCGCTTTTATTACAACGTAGCCTAACGCGTGTAGCTAATACCGACTCGGTGGCCGCTTATAACTACGAGCAGCAAATTAGAGATTACCATCAACAATTGCGCGAGTTTTATTACCCGTGGTTATTTTACAAAGGCGACCCAACTAAAGCAGCCCTTGAAAACATGCCACGCTTTGAAAGCACCACGCAAAGCAGCAACTAAAAATACAGTGCTGAACATAGCTGTTTAGCGCAATAACATATTTAAAACACAACTATAAAATACGTACATTACTCACAAGGTAAAACATGAAAACCAATACAAAAGGGCATAAGCTCACCTATTTAAGTGCTTGTTTAGTAAGTTTGTTTAGCAGCCAGATTATGGCCGCAGAGCAAAAGCAGCAAGTTAAAAGCGTAACGGATGACGCAATTGAAAAAGTAACCGTTGTTGCAACTCGCCAAGCTTACCAAGGTAACTTTAGCCCTTTAGAAACACCTCAATCGGAGCTTAAAATAGATTTAGAAGCCCTCGAAAACGCTGGTGCAGTAAGCCTTGATCAAGCACTTGACTTATCAGCCTCTGTTGCGCGCCAAAATAACTTTGGTGGGCTTTGGAATAGTTTTGCATTACGTGGTTTTGTAGGTGATGAAAACCTACCTAGTAACTACTTAGTAAATGGCTTTAATGCTGGGCGTGGTTTTGGTGGCTCGCGTGACTTATCTGGTATTGAATCGGTTGAGGTTTTAAAAGGCCCACGCGCGGCGTTATTTGGCCGTGGTGAACCAGGTGGTACAGTAAACTTAGTTACTAAACGCCCAACGTTCGATACTGCAGGTGAAATTAAACTCTCTGTAGGTAGTTTTGATACTTACCGCGCCAATGTTGATTATACAACGCCGCTTAACGACGACGTAGCAATTAGACTGGTTGGTTTTTACGAAGACGCCGAAAGCTTTAGAGATACCATAGAAACCACTAAGCAAGGTTTTAGTCCATCAATAGTGTGGAATATAAACGACAGCAGCCAGCTAATATATGAGCTTGAATATTCAGACCAAGAAGTCCCATTTGATAGAGGCGTATTAGCAATAGATGGCGAACTTGGTTTAATTCCTGAAAGTCGCTTTTTAGGTGAGCCGGGGGATGGCCCAATTGAAGCCGATGTACTAGGGCATCAGTTAGAGTACATTCATGACTTTGATGATAACTGGAGCATTTTATTTGGTGCAAACTATCGTGATACCTCTATGGAGGGCTTTGCAACCGAAACCGGCTTTGATGGCGTGATTGACGGTGAAGTAAATCGCTTTAGACGCTACCGCGATTTTGACGCGAAATATCAAGTATTTAGAACTGAGGTAAGTGGTAATCTTGAGCTTAGCGGGTTTGAGCACCGTTTAATTATGGGTGTTGATGCCGATAAATTTGAAAACGATCAAGTAATTTTACGTGTACGTGGTGATCAATATATTAATGTATTTAACCCTGTTTACGGCGCGTACGAATTACCAACGCCAACAGCTAATACTGACCGCGTAGAAATTCAAGAGTCGGTAGGGATATTCATTCAAGACCAAATAAGCATTACCGATAAGTTAGATATTCGCATTGGTGCACGTTTTGATGATTATGAGCAGCGCTTAAATAACCGCTTAGCCAACACCAACACAAAACAAACTGAGTCACGCGTAAGCCCGCAGTTTGGTGTGGTGTATGAAGCAAATGATTACGTAGCTGTTTATAGTGCTTATGGTGAAAACTTCCGTCCGCTTTCGGGCACTGATGCTAATGGCGAGGGCTTTGAACCAAACCAATCTACATCTGCTGAGGTGGGTGTTAAGTTTACGCTAAACGACGGTGCTTTATTTGGTACTGTTGCTGTGTTTAAAGTAGAGCAAGACAACATGCTAGTAGTTGATGACCCAACTGCATTTACCTACGCAGCTATTGGTGAAGCGCAAAGTAAAGGTGTGGAAATTGATATTACAGGCGAGCTTACTGACACCCTTGAGATTTGGGCGTCGTATGCGTATGTAGATGCCACTATTGAAAACTCATTTTTTGATGCTAACTTTGGTTTCACAGTAGAAGCGGGCGCGTCATTATTAAACGTGCCAGAGCAACAGCTTAGCTTACAGTTAGTTAAATCGGCTGATTTTTACGGTAAAGCTATAAAATTGGGTGGTGGTTTAATACATGTTGGTAAGCGTAATGGCTTTTTTGGTACCGACTTTGAACTACCAAGTTACACAACCGCGCGTGCTTTTGTAAATTACGATGTAACAGACGCGATTGATATTACGGCTGAGGTAAATAACGTGTTTGATGAAACGTATTATACAAACTCGTTTGCCGATACATGGGTACAACCTGGTACACCTAGAAACGTTAAGTTTTCTGCATCATATAAGTTTTAAATTTTTAGTTTTAAACTTTTAATTTTAAACTATAAATTCAAAACTAAAAAAGGCTGCTTTAATTAGGCGGCCTTTTGTTTATTTGAATTGATTATTCTAGGTATTTATCAAATATTTGTTTGTACTCGCCGGATTCTTTGATTTTTTTAAGTTGTACATTAAAGTCATCTCGCACTTTTTTAGAGTTAAATAAATATCCATTAGGGCTTTTACCAAACAAAGCAAACCTATCAATCTTTTGTGTTGTATCAATATCTTTTATATTTGTGCGAAAGTAGTTAAAGCTATGTTTGTCCATTTGTATTACATCAACCTTGTCTAAGTACAAAAACTTCACTTGAAGCGACTGGTCGTGGATTTCATTATAACGCGGGTTAGCTTTAACCATATGTGCATACTCATCCCCTAAGTGAATAGCAGCACTTGGCCAAGACAGTAAACTATAACTTTTTAAATCGGTTATTTTACTAAGGTTAATGTTATTTTTACTTAAAGCGACCGCTACATTTTCGTATGTGTAGGATTCGTTTGATAAATAGCCTTTTAGAAGGCTTCCGTTGGCGGTATTTAAATTAATATCTGCTATTACATCAATTTTTTCTTTTTTGTAGTCGTTAGCTCGCCTTGAATAAGGGTAATAAAGCGCCTCAATTTTATACCCCAGAGGGGTTAATGCCGCTGTAATAATATCTACCGTTAACCCACTATTTGATTGAGGAAATACAAAAGGAGGGAGTTTTTCACCAAAGCCTACAACAAGCTTTTGTTGAGTGGTTGAGGCACTAACGAAAGGGGATATTAGTAATGTGGCTATTATTATGGTGTTTAACGTCATTTTTTCTGCAATAAATTAACTATTAATATTAAAAGGTAGTAACTAACGGGTTATACAACAAGTAAAAAGCCCATTAAACTAACGATTAATTAGCGTTAATGGGCTGAGTTATCTGTTGTTTAAGCACTATTAAAACGGTGCGTAGCCATCATTTGGATTGTTAGGGTTAGTCCAGCGCTGTTTAGGGTCTATTTCTAGGCGTGGTGTGCCTTGCAATGGTAATTGGCCGCGCTCTCCATATAACCACAATACAAAGTTAGTTCGCTCGCCACTGGAGATAGGTTTGGCGGCGTGTGCAATATTACCACGATGTAACATAGCTGCTCCGGGTGTAAAGGTAAGTGATTTAATGTCACCTGTGTACGGGTGATAAAAGTCTACTTCTGATCCTGTAAACTCTTCCCCTGGTAAGTTTAAGTTGATATTAAGCGTTACCGATGATGCATCGGTATGTGGACGAATAGAGGCATCTGTAATCAAGCTCTTTGAATTGCCAAAAGAATATATCTTTATCTTGGTTTCTAGTTGCTCGCATGTCTACTAAATTTAGGTGCACTGACTGTGGGGCGCTTTATGAGTTTACTCAGCGGCATAAACTAATTGGTATTGTTGCTGTTATTCCACTGTTAATTATAGTGAATGTGTTAGAGCCTTTGGTCACTATCTCAATCCTAAGGTTTGTTATAGTGTTAGCTATTGCGGTTACAGTGATGATTTTTATACCTAAGCAGCACACTCTCTAAGTGCATGACATTTTAAAAAAGGATGAAGATAAAAATAAACATAATGGATTAATACTTAACCCATTATGTATTAAACAATCTAGCATTTAGTGTGTAACTCTATCGCCCCAAATTTCTTCTAAGCGACTGTCACGCCCACAACGCCAGCGATAAGTGTTGTATCGAATAGGGTTATTTTTATAATAATCCTGATGATAGCTTTCTTTTCCTTTTATAGGGTAAAAGGTACTCGCGTTTAAGATTGGTGTAACAACCGTTTTATTTGGAAATTCGTTTATAACGGCCTGTTTAGTTTGCTCTGCTAGTTTACGTTCTTGCTCGTTAGCTACAAAAATAGCGCTTAAGTAGCTAGGACCTTTATCACAAAATTGACCTCTGGCATCAAAGGGATCTATGTTAACCCAGTAGTGATCGAGTATGCCTTTGTAACTTACTACGGCTGGGTCGTAAGTAATTTCTACTGCTTCATAATGGCCTTGATGATTACCATTGTAAGTAGGATTTTTAAGTTCCCCACCAGTAAAGCCTGATATTACATCTTTTACGCCTTCGAGTTTTTCAAAGTCGCTTTCCATACACCAAAAACAACCGCCAGCTAACACTGCTTTTTCGGTTTTAGCCGCGTGGGTAAATGTGCTAAACAAAATTGCGGCAGATGTTAAAGCAAATGTGAGTGATTTTTTCATAAAATTATCCACCTGTAGAGTGAGTTTAAAAACATAACCTGACACTAAATTAAAGGGCTTAGGATCTATTGAGACACCAACGGGTGTTCTAGCTGTAAATGATTCAGGTTACCTATATAGCTAGACCCGTTAATACCCAATACTCTTTCAGTGTTTTTGATAGGTTTACTAACGGGTTAATTTAGCTATTGTTGTATTATTACCGTGTGTTTATTAAAGTGATCACATTATTAAGGTAAATTAGCAGGTGTTAAATGAACCAGTTAACCGAAAAATCTATTAGTTGCCCTTATTGCGGCGAACATATAGAGGTATTACTTGATGCAGCTGATGTTGATGAGCAGTACATAGAAGACTGCCAAGTATGCTGCAAGCCTATTTCGTTTGCGGTGTATGAAGATGGCGATGATTTAAATGTAAATGTTTATAGTGAAGACGATACGTTTTAAAGTGGCGTACATTACAAAAATAGGCTGCATAAATGCAGCCTATTTTTGTTTATTAACTGTTAGCTATTTTGCTCTCGAGCTAGTTGGTTTGGCAAAAGCTCTTCTACTATTTCACGAGCCTGGAGCGTGTAACGTGTACCGTCAAACATCACGGAGGTAAACTCATTTATATTAGTAATGCCGGTTAGGGTCCAGCCTTCGCCGCGTTTTGGGCAATAAACAGTTGTGGTGGGTTGTATTACTTTAAAATCATCACTCATTACGGCCTCTGTACTTTTATTGCTTGAATATAATGCTTGTTAATAGAGTATGGTAAGTTAATAATGCCTAGCCATAAAGCGCTATTTTAATTCACTAAATAAAATGTTTAAACCAATATTACTTGAGCGCGTTACTTTGCGCTTAATAACTCACAAACATGCCTCTCAGTTATTTGCTATTTTAAACCACCCTCAAGTCAGTGAGTATAACGACTATCAAACACCGCTGAGTAAAAGCCAAATAAAACAATTAATACAAGATGATATTACCGCATACTACGAAGGCGAAGTCATTAGAGTGGCAATTGAACATAATATATCTGGCGAGTTAATGGGAACCTGTGGGCTTTATAACTTAACGCCTTGTAAAAGTAGGGCGTTTATAGGCTTTGAATTACACCCAACCTTTTGGGATAAAGGTGTAATGTTTGAGGTTATTACAGGTTTTTTAGACACTCTTAACGAGCAAATAGGTCTTAAATATGTATCAGCGCAAGTCAGTGCTCATAATGCTCGGTCGCATAATTTACTTATTAAATTAGGGTTTAGTTTAAGAGAAAATTCAATTTGGTTTAAGGAGCTTTAGGCTCATTTAGTAAATGTATTATTATTAATTGCGTGTATAGCGTATAAAAAACAGGCTTTGTGTCTTATAGTTAATTGCAAGCAAATGAATTTGTTACCCGTGTTTAAAAAACGTTTACGCTTAACAAGGATTTTAGATGCTAGAAAAACTACCTCAGGATGCCCTTGTAATATGGGCGACTATAGACCCAATAGGAACAATGGCACTTTTTGCCGCACTTACTTCTCATTTAACAGATCAGCAACGCCGTAAAACAGCTATTAAAACGGTTGTTTATGCAGGCGCCGTTTTATTAGGCTCCATTTTAATAGGTCAATTAATACTTAATGCGATGGGCATTAGGCTAGTATCGTTTCAATTAGGGGGCGGTATCATTTTATTTTTGTTTGGCCTGCAAATGATATTTGGGAGTGACTCTAATAAAGCAAAACAAGATCCCGACCACGATATAGCTGTTTTCCCGTTGGCTATACCAGCTACGGCCACGCCAGGCGCTATTTTGGCGGTAATACTGCTTACCGATAACCATATACATCCAATAACTACACAAATAGGCACAGCGCTTGTGACTATTGCCGTGTTAGGAATAACCTTAATACTGCTATTACTCTCAGGTAAAATTATTAAGCTAATAGGGATAGGTGGCGCGTCTATTTTAACGCGAGTGATGGGGATGATTTTAGCGGCGTTTTCGGTTGAATTAATTATGACTGCGCTTGAAATCAAACAGTGGGTAAAACTAGACTAAGATGATAACTAAAATAACAAAGTATCAAGTAGTTAATGCATGTTTGACTGTTGTGATGATGGCTTTGGTAGTGGCGGCTATTAAGTATTATAACCAGTACGTTTCGTCATTTACTGATGTAACAATTGATTCTAAAGCGCTTAACGAATCGCGTAAGGTGTTTATAAGGTTACCGACTAATTACAACAAAAATATAGCCTACCCACTTATTATTAAAACAGATGGTAATTTTAATTTAAACGAATGGGATCGTATTTTAACTGCTCGAAAAGAAGCTGGCGAGGGAGGAGGCGCTATATTGGTGTCTATCCCTAATTTGTTTTTTACAGATACACGTAATCGGGATTTAGTGCCTCCTTATGCCCGCCAAGATGTAAATACACTAGCGCGCCCAGAACATGAAACACCTATAGAGCCTAATGGTGAAGCCGACAAGTTTTTAGCGTTTATTGAAACTGAATTACTCCCGTATTTATCGACAACATATAAGCTTAGTAATAACCGTGTTTTAAGTGGGTTTTCGGCAGGGGGAAGCTTTGTACTTTATACACTGCATACTAAACCTGAGCTATTTAATGGGTATTTTGCATTTAGCCCTGCAGCTTGGTATGACGACATGACCGTAGTTGATAATTTAGAAGCGTTTTTAACAACTCAAGCTAACAAAGTTAAGTCGCCAACTTATTTATATATTTCGGTGGGCGGGGCAGAGCATCCGTTAATGTTAAAAGCGTTTAGTAATTTAGAGTCTGTTTTAACAGCAAACCCAAACAATAATCTTGTTTGGCAAAGCACTATAAATAAAGGTGCTGATCACTCAGATAATCCACCACTTAGTGTAGCTAAGGCGTTAGCCGGTTATAGTGCGTTTATTGAAAGGTAGGTTAGTAAGAGTTAAAGAGTTGCTGTATATACATACAGTAGCCGTTGTTTTATCAACTTATGACAACTAATCAATTTTATAGCATTTTATTTAGTTAATATTATTAATGACTTACAAAATTGAGTCTCTTTAATTTATTCTAGGCAATAAATACGCACACTGTATTTATATACAGTGGTAAAGCTTTTGAGTTAAAATGCCGTTTGTATTTATGAGTGTATGCTACACCTATTTATTATTTTTTAATTAGCGCTTCACTAGGTGATTTGCAATTTCGCGATTTCAATATAATCTACACCATTTTTAACATTTGAGTTTGATTAATTAAAATTAGCTGGTGGTTTATGCAAAAGAACACATCATACTGAGTGTTCTTGCAATGCTAATCTTGTCAAAAGCGTAGTTTTAAATAAAGTAATCAAGGGGGCCAGTGCTAATAATAAAGTGAGGGGGTGGTGAAAAGAGCATTTATAAAAATGCTCTTTTTTAGGATTTTACTATCTTGCTTTTGTCGGTTTAAAAAATAATACCAGAGCTATTACAAATGCTAAAACGCTACAAATAATAAATACGTTATGAATACCACCAGGTATATATTCCATAAAGGAGGTAAAAAACTGACCAGAGAATACTGCCATAGTAAAGTACGATAAGTTACGACCACGTACGTTTTCTGCACTGAGTTCTACTGTCATATGGTTCAAAAGC
This sequence comes from Pseudoalteromonas sp. MMG006, assembly GCF_018101025.1. NCBI lineage: Bacteria > Pseudomonadati > Pseudomonadota > Gammaproteobacteria > Alteromonadales > Pseudoalteromonadaceae > Pseudoalteromonas > Pseudoalteromonas sp. MMG006. The sequence goes on along the minus strand of NZ_JAGJEJ010000017.1, from coordinate 78,287 downwards.
GGAATGCTTAAGCCAAAGCCTGTACCAATTAATATTGCGCCTAAAATTAAAAGTAGGGTACTTGGCTGAGTAAAACATAAATACGATAATCCAAAACCTAAAAATGCCAGTGCCACTACGTTTGTTTCGCCTATTAACTTGGTTGCTTTAGGCATTCCGCCGGCTGTAATTACTGCTACTAACGAAATAAACGCAAGCAATTGTCCAATTTGAGACTCGTTATAGTCAAGTGCGCTCATAGTAATAGGTAATAAAACGGTGGAGGTAAAAAATATAGTCATCGCTAGAGTAGAAACTATATAAACCCCTTTTAAAGTAAAAATGCCAATAATGGTTTTTGTACTATCAGTGCTGTGTTTCTCAACTTGGTTACTTGCTTTATGTTTACTTGGAACAAAAAACAAAAGCATGGCTAAAAATACCCAGGCAATTAAATAAAGTGTGAGCGGTAATCCCCAAAACTTTGAAGCTAAATACCCCCCTAAAAATAAAAATATCACGCCGCCAAGTTCTATCGCCATCCCTTGTTTGGCTATCATTCCTAAACGGGCTTCTCCTTTGTACCAAGTAGAAATTAATACAGTACAACCAGCCATAACTATGGCCGTTATCCCACCAAGAATAAATCGGTTAATAAATACAAGCGTTGGGCCATATAAAAAATAGCCGCTTGCACCTACAAGGCCATATAAAAATAACCCGATTATTAAAAGTTTATACGCGCCATATTTATCAATTAATCGACCGGCGATTGGCGCAAATACCACGGCGCCTAAAGAAGGCAGTGTAATTAAAAGTACAGCGTTATTAGTAATACCTAACCCGTTTGAAATGCTAACTAAACCGGGCGCTAAAAGTGTACCTACCATGATGGTTAAGCTGGCAATACATAATAACGTAAAGCTACCGGCCGCTTTGAGTGAATTCATCGTTTCTCCAATTAATGTACAAGTTACACTTTTTTAGAAAGGGTATTAAAAATCCCGCTAATAACTATAAAAATAATACTTATGACAATTACGCCATCCCATTTGTATAAATCAAATGCTTTTACGCCAGCGGCTGAGCCAACTGCACCACCAATGTAGTAACCGAGCATATAAATGCCGTTAATTCTGCTTTGAGCGCTTGGATCTATACTAAATACGCGTACTTGGTTAGATACCTGAGCGCTAAATACACCAAAGTCGATAAGTATTATTCCAACTATTAAGGCTACTAAACTGCTACCAAATAACCCTGTTATTAAAAAGCCTGCTGCGATTAAGCTAAGTGAGAGTGCAATAACGGTTTTAGAACCTAGCTTGTTTACAAATTTCCCCGCTAATTTTGCGCCAATTACACCAGCAAGAGCTATTACACCAAATAATCCTGCTTGTTGAGCACTGTAGTTAAATGGCTCATCGCTTACATAAATTGCAAGCGTTGCCCAAAGCACATTGAATGATGCAAACCAAAAAGCGCCCGAAAACGTAAACATACGCAGTTGTTTGTATTGTTTAAATAAACTCAAGCTGCTCTTAATAAGCGGTAAATAACTCAAATTAGCATGCGGTTTATTAACGGGTAAAAATACATACAGTAAAATGCCAAACAATGTGGCTAATAAAGCCGACATGTAAAAAACACTTTGCCAGCCAAAGTGCTCGCCAACAAAACCACTAAGCGTACGTGAAAGTAATATTCCAAGTGTTAACCCCATCATTAACGTGCCAAGCGTGGCACCTTTGTTTTGAGTACTGACCATTGATGCTGCAAACGGAATAAGTTGCTGTGTAATATTGGCGCCTACGCCTATTAAAAATACGCTTATAAGTAATACGGTTAAATTGGGCGCCACTGCAGCAATGAGTGAAGCTGTAATTAACAACCCAGACAAAATAGTGATTAGTTTGCGCCTTGGCAGTGAATCACCAAGTGGCGATATAAATAAAAGCGCAAAGGCGTAACCAAATTGTGTAAGTGCAGGAATACTCCCTAATTGCGTATCGGTTAAATTAAATGCATCTTTTATTAAAGGTAGTATGGGTTGGTTGTAATATAAGTTTGCAGCTGTTGCTGCTATGGCGCTAGTCATTAGCAGCAACAAAAAAGTGCTTATTTGTTTGCTATTTTTTATATCTGACACAATCGGTACTCATGCTGTAATTTAATAGGAGAACAATAAACGCTTTTTTTGCATAACAAAAATGATATTATTTTATAGAATCTATACATTTTTGTTATTGGTGGCATTTTGGATATTAAAACATTGAACAGTTTTATTAGTGTGGCAAAACATAAAAGCTTTTCAGGTGCTGCGCGTGAATTACACACAGTACAACCTGCAATAAGTAGGCATGTATCGGGGCTTGAGGCCGAGCTTGGCGTTAATTTGTTTTTACGCAATTCACGCGATGTAACTATTACCGAAGCAGGTGAGCAGTTATTAAAAGATGCAAAGGCAATTATTGAGCTAACTCATCAGGCTAAAACAAAAGTTAAGCGCGCTCAAAATGGTCAAATTGGGTCGCTCACTGTTGCTCACTTAAGCTCTGCGTGTTTATCGTTTATGGCGACGCTTGTGAGGCGTTATAAAGAAAAGTATCCACATGTACATGTAACTCTTATCGAAATGACCGCTACAGAGCAAATAGAGGCGCTTAAAAATGAGCGTATTGATATTGCGTTTTCACGAGCGCTGCCAAGCTCCATTGCAGATGAGTTTTTAAGTCACTGTATTTATGTTGATTCGTTAGTGGCTATTGTTAATCAAAATCATCATTTGGCTACTCGTAAAAATATTGACTTGTCGATTTTAAAAAACGAACAGTTTATTATTTTTAATCGCGAAGAAGCGTTAGGGCTTTTTGATGAAACCATTTTGCTGTGTAAAAAAGCGCAGTTTTCACCAAATATTATTAGCCAACCTAGGCATATGCAAACGTTAGTGACCGAGGTGGCCGCTGGGCTTGGAGTGGCTATTGCGCCTTATTGCGTGCGTAAGTTATACAGTGATGGGTGCCACTTTATTAAGCTTAATAATGTAACTACGCAAATACCGGTTGAAATTCAATTTAAAAAAACAGTCACCAACGCGGCTGTAAACGCATTTGTTGATATATCACTTAACGCAAGAGATCAAATTCAAAAAAGCATGGCGTAAAAAAAGCCCAGTTAAAAAGTTAAAAGGGCTAAAAGGGTTGTACTTAGGGAGTAGTACTCTTTTTAAAACTTATATCTAAATCCAAATGCGATGCCGTCATCTTCTGACTGCTCCATTTGTGCTTGCTGATCTTTATCATCGCTTTCAAAGTCACTAAAATCTTTACGTGCTTCAACGTAAGCAATGGTGTCTTCATCAATTAAGTAATGAAGCCCAATAACGGCAAACTGTCGTTTAAATACATCGTTCGGATCAGCGTTAAAGTTTGGTTGAATCACATAATCATCGCCTGCATCAAATACGTTGTAGGCAATGAAAGGGCGAAAATCATTATCAAAGCGATACGATGCAAACGTTTCTATACCAATGGCGTCTTTTATTAAACGACCAATATTGTCTGTATCGTGGTTTTTGTTCTTATTAACATTTGCTGCAACATAAAGGCCTTGCTTATCAATGCTGCCCCACATAATACCAGCGCCATAAATTAAGTCTTCAACGTTACGAGTAGAGCCATCACCAAAGGTTAAATCAAACTCGCCACGGTTAACGCCTGCTGTAAGTGTTAGCATATCGGTAGGCGTGTAGGTAACAGATGCACCAAATGTGTAATTAAATTCTACTTCTTGGGCAGCTGTATCGCCTGCATTCCAAAGCGTTTCGCATTCTTCTTCTGTAATGTCACTCACGTCACAGGTATAAAATTCACTGTTTTTAAGTTGCGCTTGTACTGCAAAGCTAAAGTCGTTAAAACTATTACGGTATTGCACTAATTTATCGCCTCGGCCTGTACCGTTTACTGCGCCGTCATCTTTGTTGTACGTGTAAACACCAGCGGCATTACCATCCCATACAAAGCTGTTATTCGTGCCGTATACCACGTCGTACCATGCGCCCCATTGCTTACCAATCGTAAGCTGGCCGTATTTTTCATGTGAAAGGCCGGCATAACCTAAACGGTTGTACAAAAACTCATCTTGAATTGATTCAAAGCGATTATTATAAATAATGTCGCTGCTACCCACTGGGTTTACACCCCATTCCACAAGTGCTAGGGCAGAGAAGTCATTTTTAAGTTTGCGAGTAAACCCAAAGTTGATGCGCGAAGTACCATTAACTACTTCGGTTTCGTTTTGTGTGTTAATTACACGCACATCAAGATATCCGCCTACTTTTACGCTGTTTTTATCATCTTTGTATAATTCAACCGCTGAAACTGCTGGTGCTAATACAATACTTGCGCTGAACAGTGTCGCTAATTTTTTGCTCATTTTGTGCGTGCCTTGTGTAAATTGAACAGTGTTTTTACGTAGGTAAAAATTCAGTTTTGAAGACTAGCAAAGCGGCAAACGGCTCTAAAGTGAAAAATACTCAATAAATTTAAGTTATAAATCCGCAAGATGTTCACGTAACGTTAACGTTGTTTTCTATGTGTTGATGAAGTTTGTTTTTGAAGCTAATTAGTAGGGAAAAAGGATTGGAAAATTCACGTGTTAAAAAATATTTATTTGAATTAATTTCATGTTGTTTAAAAAATAATGGTTAGTGCAAAAGCTCTAAACTGCTTTATTTTCATCAATATAGCTTTTTAGCTAAATGGTTTACACATAAATGAGTTAAACACACGCGTAAACACGTTAAAAGTGCAATTACTCTAATTATTATAAATTTTGGTATTAAATTCACGACACTTAAAGTTGAATTTAAATTTAAACAAATTGAATAATAATTAGTAGAAAATAAGGGCTAAAGTTCTTAGCCTCGCAAGTGCCATAGGCTTTAAACTTTCATAGAAAAAAAGGCCATTTTGGTTTAAACTGCGCGCAATTTAAATACATCCTGTCTCCCTTGGAGGGTAGCGCTATTATTAGTACAGCTAACATCACCATGCAATTTGGTGCTAAACCGTTATTTGAAAATATTTCTGCAAAATTTGGCGAAGGTAACCGTTATGGTTTAATCGGTGCAAATGGTTGTGGTAAATCAACATTTATGAAAATCCTAAGTGGTGAGCTTGAGCCATCTTCGGGTAACGTAAGCACTGATCCAAATGAGCGTGTTGCTAAACTAAACCAAGACCAGTTTGCTTACGAAGAATACTCTGTAATCGACACTGTGATCATGGGTCACAAAGAGTTATGGGATATTAAACAAGAGCGCGACCGTATTTATTCTTTACCAGAAATGAGTGAAGAAGATGGTATGAAGGTTGCCGACCTTGAAACTGAATTTGCTGAAATGGACGGTTACTCTGCTGAGTCTAAAGCGGGTGAGCTTTTATTAGGTGTTGGTATTGCTACTGAACAGCATTATGGTCCTATGTCTGAAATTGCACCGGGCTTTAAACTACGTGTGTTACTGGCACAGGTGCTGTTTTCTGATCCAGATATCATGCTACTTGATGAGCCGACCAATAACTTGGATATTTATACTATCAAGTGGTTAGAAGATGTTCTTAATCAGCGCGACTGTACTATGATCATCATCTCGCATGACCGTCATTTCTTAAACTCTGTGTGTACGCACATGGCCGATATAGATTACGGTGAGCTGCGTATTTACCCAGGTAACTACGACGAATACATGTTTGCAGCAACGCAAGCACGTGAGCGCCTATTAAGCGAAAATGCCAAAAAGAAAAGCCAAATTGCTGAGCTTCAGCAGTTTGTATCGCGTTTCTCGGCTAACGCGTCTAAAGCTAAGCAAGCAACTTCGCGTGCTAAGCGTATCGACAAAATTCAGTTAGACGAAGTAAAAGCTTCTTCGCGTCAAACACCGTTTATTCGTTTTGAACAAGAAAAGCAGTTATTCCGTAACGCGCTAGAAATGACAAGCCTTAGCCAAGGTTTTGAAGACAACACGTTATTCTCTGGTCTTGAAGGTTTAGTTGAAGTAGGTGAGCGCATTGCCATCATTGGTGAAAACGGCGTGGGTAAAACAACCTTACTTAATACACTTTCAGGGCGCTTAGCACCTAAAGGTGGTGAGTATAAGTGGTCTGAAAACGCGAACATTGGCTACTACGCACAAGATCATGCCGACGAATTTGCAACCGACATGAACTTGTTTGAGTGGATGGAGCAATGGCAGCAAGAAGGCGACGACGAGCAAGTAGTTCGTAGTTTCTTAGGACGTATGCTGTTTTCACAAAATGATATTAAAAAGTCAGTTAAAGTAATATCAGGTGGTGAACAAGGCCGTATGTTGTTTGGTAAAATTATGATGCATAAACCAAACATATTATTAATGGATGAGCCAACTAACCACATGGATATGGAATCTATCGAGGCGCTTAACTTAGCCCTTGAAGCTTACGAAGGTACTTTGTTGTTTGTATCTCACGATCGTCAATTTGTATCATCGGTAGCGACCCGTATATGGGAAGTTAAAGATGGTAAAATTATTGACTTTAGAGGCAATTACGCAGAATACCTAGCGAGTAAAGAAGCGTAAGCTCTTTTAACTCCTAAACTTTAAAAGCCATGTTTAAAACATGGCTTTTTTTGTTTTTGGCAGTTTGTATTAGTCGCAATTAATATGGCTTTGGGTATAATACCCGCCTAAAACCGGACATAAGTCCGCTATTTTGAAAATACATTACTGAGGAGTATTTATGACTGTTGGCATTATTATGGGTTCTAAATCAGATTGGCCAACCATGGAACACGCAGCACTTATGCTAGAAAAATTTGGCATTGAGTACGAAACCAAAGTGGTATCAGCCCACAGAACTCCTCAATTACTTGCAGATTATGCAAGCTCAGCAGCCGACAGAGGCATTAAAGTAATTATTGCAGGCGCTGGCGGTGCAGCACATTTACCGGGTATGGCAGCAGCATTTACCTCATTACCAGTATTAGGCGTGCCAGTAAAATCAAAAGCGTTAAATGGTGTTGATTCACTTTTATCTATTTGCCAAATGCCAAAAGGTGTAGCAGTAGGCACATTAGCTATTGGTGAGCCGGGCGCTGCAAATGCTGGTTTATTAGCGGCACAAATTTTAGGGTGCCAAAACCCAGAAATTTTTGCAAAAATTGAAGCGTTTCGTAAAGAACAAACCGATACAATTTTAGCTAACCCAAACCCTGCAGAGTAACAATGACTATTTTAATTTTAGGTGCAGGCCAGCTTGCACGTATGATGAGTTTAGCGGGTGCACCACTTAATTTAAATGTGGTTGCTTACGATGTTGGTAGCCAAAAAATTGTTCACCCGTTAACAGGCGAAGTGTATTCAACTACGCTTGAGCAAGCTATTGAATCAGCTGATGCAATAACCGCTGAATTTGAGCACATTCCTGATGATGTATTAACGCTTTGCTGTAACAGTAATAAGTTTTACCCAGGAAAAGCCGCTATTAAAACCGGTGGTGATCGTGCTTTAGAAAAAGCATTACTAGATAAAACTAATGTCACTTGCGCGCCATATCAGCTAATTACCGAAAAAGCGCATTTAGAACTTGCCGTTAAAACCTTAGGTAAGCCACTGGTTATTAAAACATGCCAAGCAGGCTATGACGGTAAAGGGCAATGGCGATTAAAATCAGATGATCAAATAGATGAAATTTGGTCACAAATGGCTGATTTTATAGCGTCAGGTACAGACGATGCGCCGCATACTATTATTGCTGAAAAAATGATCCCTTTTGACCGTGAAGTTTCTATTATTGGTGCGCGAGATAAGCACGGTAATGTTGCTATTTATCCGCTAACTGAAAACGAGCACACTAATGGTGTGTTAACGCTTTCTATTGCGGGTAAAAATAATCATCAGGTTGAGCAACAAGCCGAAGACGCGTTTACTAAAATAGCGAATGAGCTAAATTATGTAGGCGTGTTGGCCATTGAGTTTTTTGATGTGCAAGGCACTTTATTAGTTAATGAAATTGCGCCGCGAGTACATAACTCAGGGCATTGGACGCAACAAGGTTGTCACTGTTCGCAGTTTGAAAACCATATGCGTGCTGTTGCAGGCCTGCCGCTTGGTAATACTGAGCTTAAACACATTACCGCGATGATCAATGTGTTAGGTCAACCAAGTATTCCAAGTGATGTACTTAAAACGGTTGATGTAACGAGCCACTGGTATGGTAAAACAGCAAAACCGGGTCGCAAAATGGGTCATATTAATGTATCGGCGGTTAATATAAGTGAGCTTGCAGACAAACTTGGCGAACTGACAGAGTGCCTACCTGAGCAAGACTATCCAGGTATTTTAAAAGCAGCTGCAAATTTAGTGCTTAGCTCATAACTTGCTTAAATTTATTATATAAATACCGGCTTTAGCCGGTATTTTTTTGTCATAAAAAAAGGCTTTAAATATGTAATACTGTTAAAGTCTATTTTTCAAATTTGTGAAGTAAAATAATGAAACTAAAAACAATTTATGGCGCGCTTGTTATCGCCGCTTCATTTAGCTTAAACGCATTAGCAAGTGAGAGCTTACGCGTTGCTACCTTTAATGTAAGTATGGATGCAACTAATCACACGCCAAAAGGTGAGCAAATTAAAAGTGATGCATTAGTTAACGCGCTTAATGCCAACCACCAGCAGATTAAAAACATTGCTGAAATTATTCAGCGTGTACGCCCAGACATTATCTTACTAAACGAATTTGATTACATACCTAAAGAGCAGGGCATTGAGTATTTTAAAAAACATTACTTAAACGTTAGTCAAAATAATCAACAAGCTATTGATTTCCCATACAGTTTCATAGCCCCCGTAAATACAGGTTTAGCCACTAATTTTGACTTAGATAACGACGGTAAAAGTACTGGCATAATGGGTGATGCGCAAGGCTTTGGCTTTTTTGAAGGTCACTATGGTATGGCTATTTTATCTAAATACCCAATCGACTTTGAAAAAGTAAGAACGCTTCAAAAATTTAAATACAAAGATATGCCACACGCTCAAATGCCAACAGATCCTAAAACAGGTGAGAACTGGTATAACAAAAACGAGTGGCAAGCACTTAGGTTAAGTTCAAAGTCGTTTTGGGATTTACCCGTTAAAGTAAATAATAAAACGGTGCACGTATTAGCTTCACATCCAACACCACCTGTATTTGATGGTGACGAGGACCGAAATGGTAAGCGTAATCACGATGAAGTAAGGCTAATTGCCGATTACGTTAGCAACAAAGCATATATTTACGACGATAAAGGTCAAAAAGGCGGATTAAAAGCAAATTCTCGCTTTGTAATTTTAGGTGATTTAAACGCAGCGCCCGAGGGTGATAAAGCGCGTACAAATACAACGGATCAAATACTAAAAAACCCACTCATTAACGCTCGGTTTGTACCTCAAAGTGCAGGGGCAAAAGAGCAATATAATGCAAAAGAAGCGCAAAATTACACGGCTAACTGGCAAGCACGTGTTGATTACGTATTGCCTTCGCATTATGGGTTTAAAGTAAAAAGTGGCGGTGTTTTTTGGCCCACTAAATCAAGTAATGAGTACCGTTTAATTAAAGATAGAAACGCATCAAGCGATCATCGTTTGGTTTGGCTAGACTTAATTGTAAAGTAAACGGAGCTTTACCCTATTAAATAGCTGTTTATCTTAAAAAATTGCAATAACTTATGTGCTTCTGCTTAAATATGGATTAATTATAATAACCGTATAGAAGCACTATGATTTTTAATTTTTCTTCATCAAAAACGTTAGTGGCATTGGCCGTCGCCTCAAGTGTTATGCTTGCAGGTTGTAGTGCTACCGCTAATACTTCCTCTTCACAGCAAGGCGCTTTACCAGCAACTAAAGTTGCTGCGGTTGTAAATACACCAGCCGATGTAGGCTCGCAAAATATCACGCTTGAACAAGCAATGGCCGATCCTGATTGGATGGGTAACAAGCCTGAAAATGCCTATTGGGGTTTAGATTCTTCAACTATTATTTATGCTCAAAAACAGCAAGGTAGCACGCTTCGCGATCTATATAGCCAATCAATTACAAGTCAAACAGCGCAGCAAATTGCGCTTGATAAATTGCATACGATTGGGTCATCAAAAGCTGTTTATTCAAAAAATAAAACTCTCGCTGCTTACACTTTTAAAGGCAATGTATTTGTAAAAAATCTAAAAACGGGTGAACTTAAACAAATTACCGCCACGTCAGCTAGCGAATCTAAACCACAGTTTTTAAATAATGGTGATTTAGTTTACCGCCAAGGTAATGTGTTTTTTAAGGTTGATTTAAAAACAGGTCTAACAACAGAGATTGCTAATTTAAAATTAGCCGATGAACCAAAAGGGCTACAAGAACCAAGTAGTTACATAGCTAAAGAACAGCACAAGCTTATTGAGTTTGTAGCACTACAACAAAAAAATAAGCAAGATAAGCAAACTCGCAACGAGCAAATTAACGATCAAAATAGCTCTATTGCAAATACAAGTTACTACCTTGGCGATGGCAATACCGTTAAAGAAGTTCAGCTTTCGCCAAGTGGTGATGCGTTAATAGTGGTTGTTCAAAAGCAGCAATCATGGCGTGGTGAAGGCGATATTATGCCTAACTACATTACCAATGACGCGACAATAGAGCCTAAAAAAGCACGCCGCCGTGTGGCTGATGCAAAAGAGCAAACCTCAGAGCTTGTTTACATTAACTTAGCTGATAAAACGCAAAAAACACTTAGCTTTGACACGTTACCGGGTTTTGATGAAGACGTTTTAGCAAAAGTTAAAAAAGAAAACTATGCACGTGATGGCAAAACATATAAATCTGAAAAAACACCACGTGGTATTAATTTAATTATGGACTGGGGTTTTGAGCAAAGCCCAATAGTGTGGAACGATGATGGCTCACAAGTCGCCATTATGCTTGAAGCGTGGGATAACAAAGACCGCTGGATAGCAACGGTAGACTTTGAAAGTAATAAACTTGTATCGCAACACCGCTTGCATGATGACGCGTGGATTGCGTATGCGTTTAACAATTTTGGTTGGCTACATGATTCAAATACGCTTTATTACCTTTCAGAAGAATCTGGCTACAGCCAGCTTTATAAAAAGCCAATAAATGGTAAAGCAACCGCGCTAACACAAGGTAAATTTGAAGTATCAAACTTAACGCTAACAAGTGACAACAGCGCAATTTACTATAAAGCAAATATTGAACATCCAGGCCTTTATGAAATTTATCGTGTTGATCCGCAAACGGGTACTAATGAGCAAGTTACCGATTTAAACGGTATGACTGATTACACGCTAAGCCCAGATGAAAGCAAGTTACTTCTTAATCACTCTACTATAATGATGCCAGCAGAAGTTTACGTTGCTGATGCTAAGGCAAATACTACTGCTACGCAGTTAACACATACAGTTTCTGATGAGTTTTTAGCTAAAAAGCTCACAGCACCTAAAATTGTTGCTGTGCCATCGAGCCATACGGATCAACCTATTTATGCAAAAGTGTATTACCCAAGTGATTACGTAGAAGGGGAGACAGGTAAAACACGTAAAGCAGTCATCTTTAATCACGGTGCTGGTTACTTACAAAACTCTCATATGGGTTTTTCGGTGTACTTTCGTGAATTTATGTTTCATTCACTACTAGCTGATGAAGGCTATATAGTAATGGACATGGATTACCGTGCTTCAAAAGGATATGGACGCGATTGGCGAACAGCTATTTATCGTCAAATGGGCACGCCTGAAACACAAGATTTAGCTGATGGTGTAAAATGGATGGCACAAAATGCGAACGTTGATACTAAAGCGGTAGGTACATATGGTGGCTCATACGGCGGCTTTATGACCTTTATGGCATTGTTTACAGCACCTGAGTTGTTTCAATCGGGTGCGGCGCTTCGTCCAGTTACCGATTGGGCGCACTACAACACAGGTTACACCGCTAATATTTTGAATCACCCGGATGTAGACCCTATCGCTTACGAGCGAAGCTCACCAATTTACTACGCTGAGGGATTAAATAAACGCTTGTTGATTAATGCCCCTATGGTTGATGATAACGTATTTTTTCAAGACTCAGTGCGTTTAGTACAACGTTTAATTGAGCTTAAAAAACAAAACTTTGAAACAGCTATTTTCCCAGTTGAACCGCATGGTTTTGTGCAGCCTTCAAGCTGGTTAGATGAATACCGCCGCATTCATAAGCTATTTAAAGAAACGCTTTAATCTTAAATTTTTAAATTGAAGTATAAAAAACGCCGCGTTAACTAACGCGGCGTTTTTATTAATATTTAAAAGCTTAATCGCTATTTTTTAAGTATTTAATCGCTAAAGGTATGCCAAGCAAGGTGCCGCCTACAGCACCAATTAAATGCGCATCTATTGCAACAGTTGAATTTATTAAGTTACCTATGTCGGCATTTGGGCCGCTAAATTGCTCAAACGCTATTTTTATCCATACACCTACAAACAACAAATAACCCGACTTAAGCCCTAACGTGACATCTTTAACTGCACCCCAAATAATTACACCATGAAGTAGGGCGCTGAGCCCAGTATAAATATGAATGCTTGGACAAAACCAATAAACACCGAGTCCACACCAAAGAGCCAGTAAACAGATATTAGTGGTATACCGTAATGGTGTGGAGTATTCGCCGTGCAGTAGCCAAATAAGAAGTATACCACTGCAATTTAAGCCTAAATGAGCCCAATTAGCATGTACAAACTGACTGGTAAAAATTCGCCATAGCTCACCTTGTTCGACAAGGCTTCGGTTAAATTCAAGTAAATTATTTAAATCAAATGCAGCAAAAATGGTACTAAAAAGCATCAAGAATAATGGCGGTAATAAATAACGAGGTTGAAAAGGTAAATTAAGCATTTTATTGTAATTTTTTAGTCAAAATTTTTGCATATTGTGCCCGTTTAACTTTAAGATGCCAAATACAACTACGTAATTAAGTGTTTTTAGTATTTTTATGCATTTTAAACTTAACTCATTATTTGCCATTGGCTTGTGTGCAGTAACACTGCCAACAATAGCCAAACCAACTCAAGTCGAAACACGCGAACCAGAAGCCACTACTGCCATTACACAAAAGCAATTGGTTACCGGTGAAAAGTATATGGTTGCGGCAGCAAATCCATATGCGTCTAAAGCGGGTCAACAAATTTTAGCTAAAGGTGGTAGCGCAGTTGATGCTGCTATTGCTACTCAACTTGTACTTACACTTGTTGAACCACAGTCGTCGGGGATTGGTGGCGGTACATTTATGATGTACTACAACAAAGCAAACAATAAACTGACCAGCTTTGATGGCCGTGAAACTGCACCCGCCAATGCAGATGAAACACTGTTTTTAGATAAGCACGGTAAAGCCGTAAAATGGATTGAAGCCGTTGTTGGTGGTCGCTCTGTTGGTGTACCAGGTATTTTGCACGCATTTGCCAATGCGCATAAGCAATATGGCACATTACCTTGGCAAGCACTTTTTAAACCCGCTATAGAGCTTGCAGAGCAAGGCTTTGAAGTATCACCCCGTTTACATGGCCTATTAGCGCGTCAGTTAAACCCGGGTGTACTTAGCATGCCAGTTATCAACGAATATTTTTATCCAAATGGTAAATTGATTGAAGCAGGTACGATTAAAAAAAATCAGCCACTTGCTGATTTATACAAAGACATTGCTAAACAAGGCATTGATGCATTTTACAAAGGCGATAACGCCAAGCAAATGGTAAATGCAGTTCAGCACTCTAAAATTGCACCTGGTAAGCTTAGCGTACAAGACCTAGCTGAGTATGAAAGTAAAGAACGCGATGCCGTGTGTATTGAATACCGCGCATATAACGTATGTTCAATGGCTCCGCCAAGTAGCGGTGGTGTAGCTGTGCTACAAATGCTTGGGCTATTAGAGCACAAAGATATGAGCGCGCTTAAACCAAACGGCGAAAAAGCGATTCATTACTTTAGCCAGGCATCACGTATTGCTTTTGCCGATCGTAATATGTACATGGGCGATCCTGATTTTACTCAAGTGCCTACAAAAGAGCTTTTAAACAAAGATTACATCGCATCTCGTGCAAAACTTATAACCGAAAAAGATACTAAAGCAGTAGCAGGTAATCCGGTTAGTTATTTAAGTTACGCAATGGATGATTCGTATGAGCTGCCGTCGACTTCGCATGTGTCTATCGTTGATTCAAAAGGTAATGCTGTTTCAATGACCAGTTCAATTGAAATGGCATTTGGCTCTACAGTTATGGTCAATGGTTTTATATTAAATAACCAACTTACCGACTTTTCACTTTCTCCTCGTAAAAACGGTAAGTTAGTAGCAAACCGTGTAGAAGCAGGTAAACGCCCGCGCAGCTCTATGTCGCCGGTAATGGTATTTAATAAAGACGGTAGCTTACGTTTGGTAGTAGGCTCACCTGGTGGTAGCCGTATTATTGATTACGTTGCCCAAGTGGTAGTAGGCGTTATTGATTGGGATTTAACCGCGCAAGAGGCTATAAACTTGCCGCGCACGACTAATCGTAACGATTATACTAGTCTTGAAAAAGGTACAGACCTTGAAGCTATTGCACCTGCGCTTACAAAACGCGGTCATAATGTACGTGTAATTGATTTAAATTCTGGTTTGCATGCGGTTGAAGTTAAAAATAATACGTTATTTGGCGGTGCTGACCCACGCCGTGAAGGTGTTGCGGTATCTGATTTAACAGACAAAAACGCCACTATCAAATTTTAATTTATGTATAATGCATATGCAGGCAGTGAGGCCTGCATGTGTTTCTCTCAATGGTCTGACAAGCTCAATTGTCATTGCAATTAAACCTTTAACAATGATAATGACAGATCATAACTTAAGACTCCGTTAAAGCCTGGAAATATGACAACTAATACTGATCCTAATTACTTATACATTCATCACTCTGGCCCTGGCCTAATTGAAACGCCGCTATTAAACAAAGGCAGTGCCTTTAGTAAAAAAGAACGCGAAAATTTCAATCTTGCTGGTTTACTTCCTCCACGCTTTGAAACTATTGAAGAGCAAGTAGAGCGTTGTTATCAGCAGTATTCTAGCTTTACCGAAAACTTAAATAAGCATATTTACCTGCGTGCAATTCAAGATAATAACGAAACGCTGTACTATCGATTAGTGCGCGATCATCTTGAAGAAATGATGCCTATTATTTACACGCCAACCGTTGGCGATGCATGTGAAAAGTTCTCAGATATTTATCGTAGTGCGCGAGGCTTGTTTATTTCGTATGAAGACCGCTTTCAAATTGACGACATTTTGCGTAATGCAACTAAAGGTAAAGTAAAAGTAATTGTAGTAACTGACGGTGAGCGTATTTTAGGCTTAGGCGATCAGGGTATTGGTGGCATGGGTATTCCTATTGGTAAATTATCGCTTTACACAGCGTGTGGCGGCATTAGCCCAGCTTATACGTTACCGGTAATGCTAGATGTAGGTACCAATAACGAAAAACTACTTAACGACCCAATGTACATGGGCGCACGCCATAAGCGTATTGCGCAAGACGAGTACGATGAGTTTTTAGATTTATTTATTAAAGCAGTTAAACGCCGTTGGCCAAGTGTATTACTTCAATTTGAAGATTTTGCACAACCAAATGCAATGCCGTTACTTAAGCGCTACCGCAATGAAATATGTAGTTTTAACGATGACATTCAAGGTACTGCGGCTGTTACAGTAGGGTCTTTACTTGCTGCATGTCGTGTTAAAGGGTCTACGCTTAGCCAGCAAAAAGTTGTTTTTGTTGGCGCAGGTTCTGCAGGTTGTGGTATTGCTGAGCAAATTATTAGCCAAATGGTATTTGAAGGCATTAGCGAAGCACAAGCACGTAGCCAAGTATTTATGGTTGACCGATTTGGTCTTGTATCTGAAGGTATGGAAGGTTTACGTGATTTTCAACAAGCCCTAGCTCAGCCTACTGCAAGCTTGAGCGAATGGACTTACAGCGGTGAATACGCATCACTATTAGATGTTATGCACTGTGCAGCACCTGATATTTTAATTGGTGTATCTGGCCAACCTGGTTTATTTACTGAGCAAGTTATTCGTGCAATGCACGCAAATTGCGAACAGCCGATTATTTTCCCATTAAGTAATCCATCTAAGCAGGTAGAAGCGCACCCAGCTGATGTGATTGAGTGGACAGACGGTAAAGCACTTGTCGCAACAGGTAGTCCGTTTGATCCTGTTGAATACAACGGCGAAAAATTCCCAATTCCACAGTGTAACAACAGCTATATTTTCCCTGGCATTGGTTTAGGTGTAATAGCGGTTAAAGCGACGCGTATTACAGATGCAATGCTAAGTGTGTCTAGTGAAATGCTAGCCGAGTCATCACCTCGTGCAAATACAGGTAAAGGTAGTTTATTACCCGCACTTACAGAAATTGAAACGCTAAGCAAACGTATTGCTTTTGCTGTTGCTAAAAAAGCGATAGAAGAGGGCGTAGCACTTGAGTTATCTGATGATGCGCTATGGGCTGCTATTGATAGAAATTACTGGTTACCTAAATACCGTAACTACAAACGCTGTAGTGTTTAATTACAGCTGATAACAAAAAACAGGCTATTGCCTGTTTTTTTGTGCTTGTTCATTTATTGTTAACCACGTAGGCTCTTTAATAGAGTTAATAAAATACAATGGATAACGCTATGAAAACACTCACACTCTTTTTAGGCAGCGCATTAGCACTAACAGCGTTTAGCTTTAATACACTTGCGGCCTCAACACCAGATGCCCCTCATATTTATGTTAAAGGTGAAGCAACCTTAACGACAATGCCTGATTATGTTCAGCTAAGTGTTGGCATTACTGAAATTGATAAAGACCTCATTGCAGCTAAAAACAAAACAGATACCGCTATGGCTAAAGCAATTAAATTAGTTAAACAGGTAGGGGTAAAAGAAGGGGATATTAATGCAGGCCATATTTCAATAAATCGTGAAAGCCAATATAACCGCACATCGGGGTCACAAGATTTTAAAGGCTTTAGAGTGTCGCGCACACTCACTTTAAAACTAACCGATATAAATAAATACCCAGAGTTATTACAAAGCTTAGTAAACAACGGGATAAACCAAATTAACCAAACACAATTTTTAGCCAGTAATTACAATGAGCTTCGTAAAAAAGCGCAAAAGCTTGCTATTAAAGATGCCCGCGATGCGGCAAAAGAATTTAGTGAAGACTACGGCGTGCAGCTTAAAGGGCTTTATACAGCTTCGCTTAGCCCAATGAATGTGCCATCTCAGCCTTATATGCGCGCCGAGCAAACAATGATGAAAGCAGATAGCGCACCAGATAACTTTGTACCCGATGCCTACCATGCTGGAGAAATAAAAGTGACGGCTTCAAGCTATGCTGTTTACTTTATAGAATAACTGTACGAGCAGTCAGCTCAACTTTAATTAATTTTGGTGGCGCTCAAAACGCGCCACTAATTCCTCACCTTGTTGCTCACTTATTCGGGCAATTGAATTAAGCATATTTTTAATTTCACGCCTGTCGTACTCATTCGTCACTTGCTCATTAATGTCATCTACTATGGCGTTTAAATAGTTAAACAAACTATTGCGCGCACCTTCATCGTTATGAGCCACAAATAAAATGTTTTTAAACGCTTCAAGTACGTTGGTCATTACATAAGCATCGCTTTTAGCGTAATTACGCAGTGGCGTAAAATTATCGTGTAATAGCTCGTCAAAACTTGTTTCGTGTATAAATAATAGCGGATCGTTATCACTGTGCTTAAACGAGTAATTTGTGTCGCTTATTTCAAGGCGCTTAATAAGCAAAATACTTAGCATATCAATAGATTTAACCGCAGTACCCGGATCGTTTATCCCAGGGCTCATTGCTTTAACCGCTATTTCTGAAATTTGCGTTAAACCATATCGATAATGATCGCTAATATACTCTTCTATATAAAAAATAAAGCAGTCTAAAATTTTAGCAATTAGCTCTTCATCGGCTGAGATGTCTTTATCGCATTTTAAAAACGGATACCCTTTAACTGTAAAGTAACCTTGATTAACAGAAATATAGATACGTATGTTCTCTTGCTCTAAAAGCGCACACAGTTTGTCTGTATGAACGCCTTTGTAATAACCCTCAGTGGTACTTTTAATTGAATGCCATTGAGTAAAGTCTGGGAAATCGTTAAAAGGGCACTCTGTTTGTCTTGCTTGTATGCTTTTTATCTCTGTTTTGGTTTGTCTAAATAAGCCATTTAATACGTTATCAACCTGTATTGCTTTAGAAATAGAGTGGATAAAAAATACAAACAACCCCAGCGATATCAAACCAAAAACCAGCGCAAATAAAACCCCTAAAGAGGGTATGGCTGTATCGCCTCCTTCAAGCTTATTAATATTGATAAGCATAATAATTGAGTAAATTATGCTACCTAAATAAAAACCAAGCACCATTTGGTGAGACTTACGGGTAATAAGCCCAGGTACAACACGCGGTGATAGGCTCGCACTAGCTGAGTTTAAAACCACCATCACCATTGAAAAACTAAATACGGTAAGCGATATAATGCTGCCAGCGAGTGTGCTTAAAATAGTACGTGCGTTTTCAGCGCTATCAACTAAAACCACCGATATAAATGACTTTAATTGCTCAACAGGTGCTACGTACTCAAGAGACATAGTTATAACTGCAAACAATAAAAAGCCAACAGATAAAAACGAAGGGTAAAAGCCAATACTGTTTATCATTTCACGATAACGGTCAGCTACTTTGCGTGGTACAAACATATAATCCTTATGCGGGCTTAAAAATTTATTTCACTACATTAGCATATTTGCTAACTAAACTTCTGATAATGCTTATCAAATTATATGGTATTATCAGCGCTTAAAATTGCGAGCCTAACAGCTTGAACAAAATTCAAATAATAAATAACAGGAATACACTGTGATCATTTCAACTTATGCTGCTTTACTTGCGTTTTACTACATTTATTTAAGCTTTAATGTCATTAAAGTGCGTAGAAAAGAGCAAATATCACTTGGTGATAACGGTAATCTTAAATTACAACGTGCTGTGCGTGCCCATGCAAACTTTATGGAATACGTACCCTTTACTATTATTTTGCTTTTTTTAGCAGAATACCAAGGCCTAGCTAGTCACTACTGTAATATATTAGGTGCTGCGTTATTGATAGGGCGCGTGTTTCATAATTTAGGCATTGTAGAAGCAAATTTAAAGTATCGCCAAATAGGCGCTGTAGCCACATTTTTAGTGATGGTTATTAGCGCATTTTTATTACTTGTTACTCGTAATAGTTAAATGAATAAAGTTTTTATAATGGGCCTTCCGCGTACTGGCACTACAAGTGTGTGCCATGCAATTTTAGAGCTTGGCATTGCAACAGCGCATACTGCTTACACGCAGGCTTGTTTTAAAAATGCTATAGCAATTGCCGATACGCCTATTTTCAACGACTACCAAGCGCTCGATAAACATTATCCGGGTTCTAAATTTATTTACCTAGAGCGCGAACTAAGTGCTTGGTTGCCTTCTATTAAACAGCTTTTAATGCGTATGCATACTAATTTAACGCGCGGCGATGGTGGTTTTAACATTCATATTAAGCGCTGTTATTTAAATACCTTTAGTGAGTTTTCGCTTGAAAATATTAACGATGATGATTATTTAGAGAGTTGTTATAACAGCCATTGTGAATCAGCCAAGCGCTACTTTGAAAACCGCCCGCAAGATTTTTTATCCATTGATATAGCCAAACCTGCAAGTTACAAACTGTTGTGTGATTTTTTAGGTATAACAAGTGATAAGACAGATTTTGAAAAAATGAATATGGGCGGAAAAGTAACAGCTTGGAATGATATAAAGCACACCTTAAAAGTAGAGTCGACGGCGAAAGGCCGCATTGATAAACATTTGCCATATCAGATTTAATTTTGCCAACTGTATCAAGATTTTTAATACAAAATACGCTAAAATCCCCGCATTATTTTTTAAGTAGTATAGAAAATGTTTGAATTAAAATACCAAACCCCATTTGAATGGACCGAAGTTGTTTTAGCCGACTTTAATACTTTTTTACAAGACCATGCCGCAGCTGAAAAAAAGGCATCGGGTATGGCTATGTCTATGCTTTCGCATTACCCAGACAAACGTAAACTTGTAAAAGCGATGACCGACCTTGCGCTAGAAGAGCTAATTCACTTTAAACAAGTGCTTAAGCTACTTATTGAGCGTGATACTAACTTAGGCGACGATAAAAAAGATCCGTACATTAAACAAATTCGTGCTTTATTTAGACACGGTCGCGATGGCTTTTTAATGGATCGACTTTTAGTAGGCGGTGTTATTGAAGCGCGCGGGCATGAGCGTTTTTCGCTGGTAGCTCAAGCACTTCCAGAGGGTAAAGAAAAAGACTTTTATGTTGCTATTGCTAAATCAGAAGAAAAACATAAAAACTTATTTGTAGAGCTTGCGTATGAATACTTTGAAAAAGAAGAAGTAGATGTACGACTTGAAGAACTACTCATTGCAGAAGCCGAAATTTGCGCAAGCATTCCATTTACTGCAGCGCTACACTAATTTTTATTGCACAGTGTTTTGCACTGTGCAATTACTCCTAACATTATTTGCATTTTGCAAACCAAATTAATAAAAGTCTTCTAAAACCCTCTCCAAAACCCCGCAAACAACTGATACATAAGTAAAATAACCACTGGCTCTATAATTGCAATGTTTAAACAAAGCATAAATGAGGACGTGTGTATGTTTAGAGCTATTATCGTTATATTGCTGTTTTTGCCAGGTTGGGCACAAGCACAACAAAGTAATTTAAATTACATAGAAAATGCAAATGGTGAACGTGTAAAAAAAGTATCCCATCTCGTTAAATGGACACATACTCGCTTTGTGTTTAACCGAGATATTTCACGTGTTGCGCTTGGTCATGAAACGACGCTTGATGTAAATGTTGTTGATGGCAGAGAGTTATTAATATTAGCCAAAAAGCTTGGCCGTACATCTATGATGGTGTGGTATGACGATAACAGCTCTGAAACATTTTTACTTGGTGTAACCGAAGACTACAGCGTTCTTGAAAATGCACTAAATGATATACACCCAAATGTACAATTAACTATCGCACCAGACAGACACGCAGTTGTTTTAAGAGGTGAAGTGCCTACGCTAAATTATCGCCATGCAGCGCATGAAGCCGCTAAAAATTATTTGTACGCAAGTAGCGCTCAGTCCTCGCAGCCTGTTATTACCTCAAACCCTAATCAAGGCATGTTTAACTCACTTGCTCAACGCCTTCAGGGAATGGGTAATTTAAATGGTGGTGCAGCGCAAAGCTCTAGCAAAGTAGCAATCATAAATCTTATTAAAGTAACGCAGGCTCCTAAACCGAAAGAAGAACGCATAGCGCAAGTTTTAAAATCTATGGGCGCCGATAAGGTTCTAATTAAACGTATATCTGTTGATGAGCTTTCAAACGATGAAAACGATGTATTTATGCTCTCAGGAACAGTAAAAAATCAAATAGAGCTAGTACGCTTATTAAATACGGTTAATAAATTGTTTGAACCAGAGCAAGCACAGCAAACCCAAGGCTCACCACTTGACCCTAATGGGTTAATGAGCAGTGCGACTCAAAATGAAACCAGCGCTATTGAAGTATTAGCTAACGAATCTGGTGGGTTATTAAGTGAAGACTCAGGTTTAAATTTAAGTAATGTTAGCTCTAACGTAGCGCGAGCTACCTTATTATCTGTAGCTGGCGGTAAAGTACTCTCAAGTATTGAAGTTGAAGACTTACCGCAAGTACGCGTTTCTGTGCAGCTTTATGAAGTTAATCAACGTCGTTTAAAACAATGGCGTCCAGATATTAGCGTACTTTCTAACGGCTACGAAAAACAGGAAGGTTTATTTGGGCTTGAGGGGATGGCTAATCGCGAATCAGGATCTGCCAGTATAGAAAACGCATTGCAATTAATAGGTGGGCAATTAACTAACAACCTACAACTTTCAACGTCTCAATTTGCTATTGATATGCTGTTTTCATTGTTGGAACAAGAGGGCATATCGCGCACACTTTCACGTCCAACATTAACTGTGTTAGCCGGTGAAAGTGCAGTATTTAAAGTTGGCGGCGAAGTGCCAGTGCCCACAAGCTACAGCCCTTCAGGTGTTACTAGCGGTCAACAAGGTAATAGTGGATCGGTGTTTAGTGGTACTGAATTTAAATCGTTTGGGGTAGAGCTTAGTGTTCGTGCCTTAGTCGATGATAAAGACCGTATTACGCTTGATCTAAACCCAGTGATTTCGTTACCTGATACTACACTTACGGCTGAAATTGCCGACAGCACAGGCAGCAGCCTTAATAGTAGTGCGTTTAACACGCGCAGTATGCAGACTTCTACACGCTTACAAGATGGCCAACCTTTGATTATTGGTGGGCTGATCAGCACCGACAATAACTCTAGCCATGATTTTGTTCCGGATGCTAACGGCAATAGCATGCTAGGTAAAATTACTGAAACCACGAGTAAAAGCGAAAACAACAGAGAATTAATTATTGTTGTCACACCAAATTTAGTACGAGAGCCCGTAAACAGTTTACGTGCTTGGCAACAAGCTGATGTTGATACCCAACTAATAAGCTATTTACAGGAGCAAGGATTATGAGAACGTTCATTTTATTCTTTACGTTGAGCTTATCAGGCTGTGCGCACATAGATTACGCACCAAGTGTAAACCCATATGATGCGTTAAACGATATTGTAACGAAATACCAATTAAAATCAGCACCGCTTAAATGTGAAGGCGCTCAAGCTGTTAATTGCCTTTCGTTAGTTCATGAGTTAAACCAGTTACTACTTGAACACCCAAATAATACGGCTATCTTATCAGTTAGTGCCTATAGCTATTATAAAACGGGTAGGAACACGCAAGCCCAACAAATTGTTAATCAGCTGCTTAATTTACCAAATCCGCCTTTAAATACATTAACGCTTGGTATTTCATTAGCAATAGATCAAGGCAACTTTACTAAGGCAAAAAAAGTTGCTCAATATGCCATTGACGTTTTTGGCACTGAGGCTTCGCCTTATCTACAAATGGCGTCAATACATTATGCACAAGGCGGCTACGTTATTTCAGCAAACTATCTTGAATTAGCTTACAAATTTGGGGTGACTAAAAGTAGTTACTTTTACCACAAAGGCTTAATTGAAGAAGCGACAAAAAATAACTCGTTAGCGTGCAATTACTACGATCAAGCAATTAATCACGATGCTACCCATAAGTACGCTGTAGCACGTTATGCCAAGCTATCTGTGCTAGGTAACTGCACAAGCTAATATACTTTTAGCTTAGTATTATTTACTTAAAGGCCGAAAGGCCTTTTTTATTAGGGTTGAAACCTGCTCATTTATCGTTTAATCACTATTTTGAGCTTGGCTCTTCTCACTGATGCTCAACATTAAATATCTATAGACTTCACCAGGTTATCTTCGCAGGACGATTTTTGCATAATCATCAACTAAGCCTCTAAACAAGCCTTAACGTTATGCAGCACAATACTCTTATAAAAGCTTTTAAGTAAGAGCTAAATCTTAATGCATGGTTATACTTAAATAATATACACGCCTTAAAAATATGATCCTTTGTTCGCAATTCCGTTTTAAATTTCAATTTAGCTGTTCGTTTTTTATACAATTTTTAATCGCTAATAAATTACTTAATTTAATATTGATTTGCAAAATGCGAATCATATCGAAGAGATTTGACTTACTAGTAACAATTTGGTTTTAACCTATTGAAATTATGTGATTTTATATTTGGCACGGTCTTCGCTATATATAAATTGAGCATAAGCTCTTACATATTTAAGGTGAACATTATGAAATCTATGAAAATTAACTCAATCAGCAAAAAGCAAAAAGGTTTTGTACTTACTTCAGAACTAATCATTCTTTCAACTTCTATGGTTGCTGCACTTGTAATTGGCTTATCGACGTTACGTGATTCAGTAACAAGCGAACTTGAAGATGTAGCAGAAGCAATTGGCTCATTAGACCAAAGTTATGTTTTTGATGGAATGATCAACGCAGAAGGCACAGCCGAAGTTTCTGGCTCAGGTTATGTAGATGCGGTTGATGTATACGCTGGTGATGGCAGTTCATTTACTTTTGTTGCTTCAGACTTTAGCGAAAGCGCAGCGCTTATTAATGCGACACCAAGCGGTGATGCAGCTACTCGTACAGCAGCAGGCGGATCGCAAGGTAATTAGTTTGTATAAAAGGTTTAAGCACACTGCCACAAATGTGTGGCAGTGAAGTTTTGTCAGGAGGATTATTATGAAAAGTAAAAATAACAAAGGTGCTACCACAGCAGCACTGACCTTACTTATCACCTCTGGCATGTTGGCTTCAGCATTAGGTATAAGACAGGTAAACGAGCAAGATTTAGTCAGCGCATGGGTGGTTAATAAAAACATGGCTGCAGGGCAAACAATTAGTGTTAATGATGTAGCTCAAAAAGAAATTGATCCAAGCAACTATACTAATATGGCGCTAAGCATTCAAAACCCTCGTGCACTTATAGGTAAACAACTAGCTACAAACAAAATGGTTGAACAGCCACTTTTTGAAACAGATTTTGTTCAAGCTAAAAGTCAAAACTTATCCGAAGCAATTCCAGCAGGCCGAGTACTTTACACACTAAAGTTAAACACTTTAGATATTCCATTATCACGAGTACACAAAGGAGACCGCTTAGATATTGTAGCAAAGACAAATCGCCTAGTTAGAACAGTAGCACGAGACGTACAGCTTATTGGTGTGTCAAAAGGGCCTAAAGGCAATGGTCAAAAACCAGGTATGATGGATAACTTATCAAGTAAGCAACCATCTGATTCTGCTGGTGTATCGTTGGTTTTAGCTGTACTACCAAAAGATGTTTACTCACTCGCAGGTATCGATTTAGACGATAAAGTATCTATTATTGTTCATAGTGCTTACGACATCGAGCAAGGGAGATTACAAAATTTTTCAAGATTACAAACCAGTCGCACTATTGAAGTTGTTAAAGGTGTGAAAAACGAAGCTGTGTATGTGGCTAAGTGAGTATATATGTTTAACTTATCAAGTAAGCCTCAAGAAGTTGTAACGAGTTTAAGCACATTTGAAGAGCTTAAAAAGGTTTTACACGATGCAGTAATAGAAGAATACGAACAAGATCCTACTGCACTTTTATCGCAAGGCGTACTTGAAAAAATAGCAGCGCTTTGTGCTGATATAGATGAATTTGAGCAATCTTCTTTTAATTCCCACCAACAATCACAAGTAGTGCAAGCCGTTTATGATGAAATTCAAGGTTTAGGGCCTATTGCCCAGTTTATGCTCGATGATCAAGTGAGCGACATTTTAATTAACGACACACAAAATATTTGGGTAGATAAGCAAGGCAAATTGCTATGTACCGCGAGTAAGTTTGATGATGAGCGCCACCTTCGCCGCTTTGTTGACCGCTTACTTGATAGCTGCGGTCGTCAGGTAAATGCGTTAATGCCAATAGTCGATGGCAAACTTAAAGATGGTAGCAGGGTGCATATTGTTGTACCTCCTGCTTGCACAAGTGCTGCAATCGTTTCTATAAGAAAGTTTAATCATAAAAAAATTAACGATGATTTTTTAATATCTAATAATGTTTTATCTAAAAACACCCTTACTTTTTTAAAAACCGCCGTTAAGTTAGGTGTAAACATTTTAGTGTGTGGTAATGCAGGCGCGGGTAAAACCACGCTACTTAACGTACTTGCAAACTCAATCAATCCTAACGAACGTGTTGTAACAATAGAAGAAAGTGCTGAGCTTAACTTGCATCACAACCATGTTGTTCAACTTGAAGCGCATGATACAAACAGCGATGGTAAGGGCGCTGTTAGCTTACGAGATTTAGTTAAAGCAGCACTAAGAATGCGCGCTGACAGAATATTAGTAGGTGAAGTGCGATCTGGTGAAGTAATAGACATGCTACAAGCAATGAACTGTGGCCACCAGGGCTCAATGACAACAATACACGCAAACAGTGCAAGCGATGCTGTAACTCGTTTATCTACATTGGTGCAGTTACACAACGCACAGCTTAGTGATAATCATACGAGTGCATTAATCGCTTCGAGTATTCAGTTGATTGTACATGTATCAAGAACTACCAACGGAGTACGTTCTTTAAAAAGTATTGGGGAAATAAAAAGCGTTAATGGCCACGCCCAATTTAGCTCTTTATTTAGTGCAACCAGTACAGAGCAAGCAAATAAAAGCAATATTGAAAATTCAAGTGTTATTGAATTTATGAAAAACCAAGGCGCTAACGAAAAACAATTAAAAGCGTTGTTAGTTCACAATGAAGGGGAGTCATTATGAGTAAACTTGACTACCTGCTTGCCATAGCCAGTATCATATCGCTGACTTTAGCGTTAAGTATTTTTATAACTCTAAACGTTAAAAGAGCCACTACAAGTGTACCTAATGACATTGATATACTTGAAGAAAAAGACATTTTAACACTTTCACTAAGAGTGCTAGGTCTCAATATAAGCAATGCACTGTTTATAAGTGTTGCTTGCTCTGCAGCAAGCAGTACCTGGTTTATAGCAAAGCAGTATTACCCTGAGGCATCTACCAGCGCATTAATATTATCTATTGTGGTATTTATTAGCTGCTTTATAACTGTAATTGATTTAGCCCATTACAAACTAGCGAAATTTGAGCATTTATTTTTAGAATACATAGAAACTGTTCAATCTTGCTTAAGCACAGGCATGTCACTTCAACAAGCCATGCAATTTGCTGATGAACATGCCGATAGCTATATAAAAGCACAAAGCCACTTACTTGTTCAACGTATGACTATGGGAAGCGATGCACAAAGCTCGTTTTACCCATTAATACAGCGCTACAACTGCGAAACAGTTAGGCTTTTTGCTCACAGTATTATTACGCACACACAAAGCCAATGCGACTTAACTGATATGTTAAAAAGCGTATGTAAAATGATGGCTTTGAGAACGCTAGACCGCCAACAGCTTAAAGCAAAACTGTCGGGCACCAAGTATGCTGCTGTGTTTAGCGGTATTTTACCATACGCGTTAGTACCACTTTTTAACTACACCGACCCAACGTGGTTTGACCCACTTTTAAATAACCCTAACGGAATGGCATTTATAACTGTAGCCGTATTATGTCAGTTGTTCGGCTTTTTATGGTTACGTTTAAGCTTGAGGGTAACGCTATGATAGATATATTTTTATTAGTAGGGCTACTAATGAGTATGGGTTCTTTTATCCATATTCAAAAGCAATCTTTGAAAGCTGAAGTTCAACAACCCGTTAAAAGAGATATTAACTGGTACCCACTGATTGTTATTTCTAAAAAGCAATTTAGACAAGCTGGTTTTCAAATAAACAAAATATTATTGAGTATGTATTGTTTTAAAATGGCCGCAGCATTTTGCGCTTTTACAGCAATTGAAATCACAGGATATGAGTTAAACCAAACAGCGACAGTACTAATATGTGTAGGATGTTTTTTTGCTCCTGATTTTTGGTTTTTATTTAGA
The DNA here is from genome assembly GCF_018101025.1 of Pseudoalteromonas sp. MMG006. Lineage (NCBI taxonomy): Bacteria > Pseudomonadati > Pseudomonadota > Gammaproteobacteria > Alteromonadales > Pseudoalteromonadaceae > Pseudoalteromonas > Pseudoalteromonas sp. MMG006. Next base: position 50,563 of record NZ_JAGJEJ010000017.1, on the reverse strand, counting down.
AAAGATCAACGTAAACAACAAATAAACAGCAGTTTAGAGTTTTTTTTAAGTGTTTTATTAGTATACATGCGCGCTGGATTTTCACTTGAGCGTGCGTTTGCATTAGCTGTTGATCATGGACTGAGTAAAAAACATCCTCTGTATAAAGAACTAAAGCTTTTTTTATTTGAGCTAAGTGCAGGTAAAGATCGTGAAATAGCGTTTACCTCGTTATATGAAAGAACAGGTGTGGCGGGTATAAAAAAACTAGCTAATCTAATGTTGATTGGGTCAAAGTTAGGCACACCGCTTATTCAAGCAGTTGAATCTCAACTTGAAAGCTTTGCTCTTAAAAAAAATATATTACTTGCCAAAAAGGTAAACAAAAAAGCGTTACACACAACATTTCCGATTATATTAATTTGTTTCCCTATGTTTCTAGTATTGGTGTTTTTTCCTGCGGCCTTGCAGGTTATGAACGTACTAAAAATGTTAGTTGAAGTGTTATAGGAGCGCGGTATGAATAAACAATATCAACGCGGATATATACTTACCATAGAGCTAATTTTAATTATCACCATTTTAATCATAGGGTCTATTGGTGGAGTAATTCTAGTACGAGATGCGTTAATAAAACGCTACCATACTAAAGTAGATAACCAAATAACGGTGGTTGATGCTAACAATAAACCGTTGGGCATTGCCATTGGATTTGATGAACACCAAGCCCCTTTAATTTTTTATACAGACCGCCAAGCAAATAGTACCTACCGAGCATTAATTGGCATACGTGATGACCGTTTCACATCTCGTGAAGCCGTATATTACGACGCCCCAAATTGCCAAGGCAATCCGTGTTTAAAAGGGTTAAGCGATGAATTATCTGACAGTTTAGGATTAAGTAAAACAGTCAATAGTGGCAATGTAAGTTATATAAATGCACTTCAACAAGGGCCCAATTACGCAATAGGGCAATTAGATTCAAGTGTTATAGGTCTACTTTTGAAAAGCACTGCATTAGCTTGCCCTGCAACAGGAGATGAAATTGTATCGCGTTATGTATCGCAAAAAATAGTTACAGGCAACCCATGTGAGAGTTTTTCTATTGATAAACAACAAGCTGATAGTAGTTGCTTAGTAGGTGTAACGGCATTGGGGAATCCGTTATTAGGAATAGACAGTCAGCAAGTGTCTCAATCGTGTGATAGCTGTCAAACCGGTTATGAATCACAAGGTGACATACTCGATATTTACTTACCGCAAGTAGAACCTTTGCTAAATACAGCTTTAGATGCACTAGCATTAGTAGGTGTTGCTGCAAACGTAGATGTAGAGTTGGGCACAATTTGTTGCCCAGAAGGTACACGACTAGAAGAAGATGAAAATATTGTTGAAACCTTAGTGTTTACTATTTTAGAAACTACTTTTGAATTACTTGGGATAGACTTATTAAACAACGACATCATCATTCAAACACTTGCGCTAATAGGCATTGAACCTGGCGTAACCTATTGCGAAACCTCGCTAAATCTTATTTCAGCTGAACCGGTATTAAATAGCGTAACAGGTGAGCCAGCATTAAGTAACTTAGTAGCGCCGTTTAAAGTAAAACTTCCATCACATACAAGTGCTAATAGTACTCGTTGGATTTCTACACCTGCAAAAGGTGAAGGAGAGCGTCCATGAATATACCAAATAATTTTCACGTGAATGATATTTCTAATTTAGAAAATGATGAAATTAAACAAGACATAAACGAAACTTTGGCTTTGATGAGGCAGTTTTACGACACGGCCATTGTTAAATATGTCGATTTTAGCTCTGTTTACACGCAACAAATTATAAATAGCGACGATCATTACAATATTGATCTTGAGCTTAACGCATACCAGCATCAGTGTGATCAGGAAAAAATGTACATTATTGATGATACGTTATTCGACAACCTTACTAATAAAAACAGTAGCTTGGTAAGGTTTTATGCACAGTATCCAATTTATGGCGCTAATAACAATGTGCAAGGCATTTTAATAATTGCTGACTTAGCCCCAAAAACACTAATTGGTTCGCAAAAAGATCAATTTGTGTCGTTTGCACAACTTTTGCAAAGCCAAATTAATAAGAACGTATCACAAAGCCAGCCCATAGAAACTAAAAAAGCGCCATCGCTAAACCGATTCGTGCACTTATTTAGTTTAGCCCCAGTTGCTTTTTTAATTGCACTCGTGATTTGTTCTTTTTCGGTTTTATTGCTTTATACACTGGATAAAAAAGAGCAACAAAGTGAATATGCAGCTAAAACCCAACAGCTAAGAAAAACACTTTTTGATGCCTTAGAGCGCTTTGATAATCAAGCAATATACATTACTCAAAAAGATAAAATAGTTGCAGGCTTTTTACAAAGCCAAACACGTTATACACAAAAGCAATTAAGTGATTTAGTAAAAACTCAAGTCTCTGAAAACCTAAACTACAAAGGTTTTGTTGTGTTTGATGGTGAGTATAATCAGTTAGCATTGTGGTCAAAAAACAACTTTGATTTAGCAGCCTATGGCTTTAAAAATTGGCTAAATAGATTTTCCAATAGAGCTAATAAACAATCCGTGGAGGTGTTTACTGTTGCAGATACTGCGTTTCTAATTTCAGAAATTAAGCTTTCTAGTGGTTCTGTATATACACTTACAGCATTTGATCTTAGTAAGTTTTTAAAAGCTATTATAGGCAAATTAAACACTCAAAATTACAATCTATTTATAACTACACCGCAATTTACGTTAGGTAGCAGAGGTGAAATTAATGCATCCGTTATACCAAATAGTATCAGTGCAGCTAGTAGCCGGTTCCCTGCAACCTGGAGAATACATGTACAACCTAATCAACCAATTTTAACGCCTAAAGTAACTAGCTTCGATTTATTTAGATTAGCGCTAATTGGCTTTGCAGTGTTTGCTTTTGTATATTACTTTTTACGTTTACCAAAGCGCTTACATGATGAAATTAAACAAAAAAATAAGCTAATCTTAAATAGAGAGTCATTGTTTTCAAGCTCACTTGATGCACTGCCACATGGTTTTGCAATCTTTAATAATAATGAGTTACCGGTCATTACTAACGAAGCATTTAATAAGCTTTTTGCACAAATAATTAAACCTAATACTCAATTAAGTTACAGCCAAATCATTAGTGTTGCTCAGCAAAATAATTTGATTAATCACTATAAAGAGCACAGCAAGTTAGCAAATGAACACAACCAACTTATTGATATTGGTTTTACCGATGGTCGCTGGATCACGGTAGTGCAAAGGCATACCGATTTTGGTGGATTTGTGTGTTACTTTAGGGATGAGACACAAGCGCATCAAAAAGAACTATTGCTTGCAGAAGTACTTGAAAAGTCAAAACAATCTAACCAATTAAAAGAAAAATTTGTTACACGATTAAGTCAGCAATTAAAAGCACCACTAAGCTCATTAAAATCTATTATAGAGATAGCTCAAAAACCAATGAGTGCCTCAGATTTTAAAGGTCATATTGGCAATATAAATACTGCGAGCGAACAACTCGAATGCGTTATTCAGCAGCTTGTTAATGTTAATAAATCTCAAACAGGAAAGTTGAAATTAAAAGCTAATAAGATTAACTTAAACAAGATGCTAAGTAATAGCGCATCGATTTTAAATAAAAACTCAGAAACAAAAAATGTTATTACAGATAACAAAGACAATAAAGTAGCAGTAGTAAGTGATGAAAAACTAATATCTCAATTGGTTATTCAGCTGTCGACGGAGTTATTAGAAAGCAGCTATAAATCACAGCTTACTATTCAAAGTAATATTGAAAATGAAGATAAAAGAGACTACTTAAATCTAATTTTTTCTATAAATAACTTAACTACTAACAATGATTTTTTATCTCAATTAAAGTTAATATCAAATCAAACAGCGATTAATTTTAATGACGAAATAGATGCAACACTTGAGATTAAGTTTTTTATATCAATATTTAAAATGCTAGGAGGAAAAGCTATCAACATTAACGAAAGAGGTAAAACAACCACTATTTCTTTATCGTTATTGGTAAACGTAACGCATATTGATGAGGTTACTGACGAAACCCCTAAAAATAATATTACACCTATTGTACCTAACAAACTCAAGTCTAAATCGTTGCTACTCGTTGATGATGAACCGCTTGTTGAGACGGTAATTAAGGCCATGCTTAAAAACGAAAACTTAACAGTTGATTATGCAAGTAGTGCGATTGAAGCAATGTTAATGGTTTCACAAAATGATTATGACATTATTTTGATGGACATTGTGATGCCAGAACTTTCGGGTACTGATGCTATGTTAAAAATCAAAAAACATAGCAGTGATAAAGTTACCAAAATTATAGCGCATACTTCTGATGCACAAAATAATAGCAGCGCTAAATATGTAGAGTTAGGTTTTGATGACATGCTTGAAAAGCCGGTTAAACAGGACATTTTAATTAATAAAATTAAAAAGATAATTTCTTAATGTTGAGCAAATAATAATGGGATTAAGATAACTTAATCTCATTATTATTCTCAAAAATCGTTAACTTTAAAAAACTAAACGGTAATTATTTCATACTGCTAACTCTTTATTTCACACTTTATAAAGTTAAGTTTAAATAAAGCTATGTATTACATGCTCGTTTTATTTAAATTGACACTTTTTGCCATTACAACATCCTCCTACAGAGCAATGTATACACGTACATTAATAAAAATAGTATTGGCAGATAAAAATAAAACGTAATGTGGGATGAAAATTGCTCTTGCTTATAGATACATAATCAAATTTTATAATCAGTATTGATAAGGAAAAATTAGTATGAGTAAGACACAGTTCGTTAGCGTTGAAGGTCATCACATTGCATATCAAGAAGTAGGGGAAGGCACACCATTACTATTGTTGCATGGTATACCTACCAATAAATATTTATGGCGAAATATTATTCCTGAGCTTGCTAAATCACACAAAGTGATTGCACCTGATTTACTAAATTATGGTGAATCAGATATGCCTGAAGATACAGATGTTTCTATTAATGCGCAGTGCAGAATAATTACCAAGTTTATGGACTCCCTTGGCATCACTAAAGCTCATATAGCAGCACACGATATTGGTGGTGGGATTGCACAGTTGATTGCATTAAATCACCCTGAAAAAGTGAACGGACTAATTTTAATCGACAGTATATGTTTTGACTCTTGGCCAATTCCAGAATTTGAACCATTACTTGAGCCTGGTATTGAGGAAAAAACAACGGTTGATGAATTTGTAAATACACTACAAGATTTTATGCCTAAAGGCGTATACGATAAAAGTATAATGACTGATGAACTAAAAAAAGTTTATTTAGAACAATGGAGTAACGAGCAAGGTAAAGCTGCATTGTTTGCTAATATGCGCCGTTTAAATAAAGAGTACACGCAAGCAATTGCAGGTGAACTTAAAAGCTTACCGCATGAGACCCTCATTTTATGGGGGGAAGAAGATAACTTTCAAAAACCTAAATACGCCCCCATGTTAGAGCAAACCATTCCTAACTCTTCACTTATATGGTTAGAAAAAACAGGGCATTGGTGTTTAGATGAACAGCCTGAAAAAATAGCTCTATTAATAGGCGACTTTTTAAAAGGTAAAACGTTTTAAATCTTAAAGTTGTATATTAGCAATCTAACGAGGCAGTTATGCCTTGTTAGATTTATGGGCGTTCTATACTTAACTGAGTTAAAAACACGATATTTAAAGTAAAAATCCTACCTAAAATGTATCTGACATCAAAATTTGCTCAATATTAAGCCAGAAAATGTGTGTTTTTGGTGAGCTATTGTAGTTATTCACCTTAGTGAAATCGATTAGCGGTCAATTTAACATAATGAAAATCTGTGTAATTTAACCTTTGTATTCAGAGACAGCTCGCCATTAGACCTTTGGTTATTAGCGCTGCTCAAGGTGATTAAAACTCAATTGATAGGTAGGGCGCTTGTATGTTTTTAACTTGTGCTTAATTAACACCAATAACCTAGGCTAATATTATTATTTTACTTTTATGTTTAAAAACATGTAGTTAATTAAATATTATTGTAATAATGAGCTGTTAATTTTCATCCTCTTTAAATTGAGGATATAACAATCAAGACAATAATAAAGGCATCAATAGTACTTACAGGTTTATGTTTCACTCATGGTGCAAACGCAGCTAATTGTTTACAAGGTTGCCCAACGGGCTTAAATAATGGCAACACCATTGAGCGAAGTATTTATACATTAAAAAATAATAGATATACAAAGTTTGCTGATTGGGTTGCATACCATGTAACTACCAAAACTATGAGTGGACCCTCTAGAAATAGAAGTTGGAAAGCTGATCCAGATTTATATTCCCACTACACGTTAGAACCTAGTGATTATACCGATGCGTACGCAACAATAGATACAGATAGAGGCCATCAAGTCCCATTAGCATCTTTTAGTAATACGGCTGATTGGAAACTAACAAACTTGCTTTCTAATATTACGCCGCAATCATCTGCATTAAATCAGGGCCCATGGGTTACGCTTGAAACCGCAGTGCGAAATCATGTTAGTAATGGCAATGATTTATACGTAGTAACCGGGCCGTTGTACGAATATTACTTTGCAGTATTACCGCAAGCTAATGAAGCACATACAATACCAAGTGGTTATTTTAAAATTGTGATGGAGCTGTCTGGTAGCACAATTAAAGCATCGGCGTTTATTATGGAACAATCAGCAAGCCGCAGTGATAATTTTTGTAATACGCAAGTAAGTATTGATGAAGTTGAATTACGTGCTGGTATTAACGTCATGCCAAATTTATCCTACAACAACGCGCAAACAATTGAATCATCAGTGTTTGGTTTAAGTACTGAGCTAGGTTGTAACTAGAAACTTAAATTATAAAAACATAAGCCTTAAATTGAAGTGTATTTATTTAAGGCTTTTAAAACTCATAGTTACAGACCTTAATTAAAATAGAGCTTTTTAAATAGGAAAACTAAGAACGCAAAAACCATTAAGTGATAATATTTAATTTTATCCTTAGCCATTTGTTAACTTAAGTATTGGTTAACTAGAGAGTCGATAAAATTTTTTAACTCAGTTATTAGTGGATGTTACATTTGTAGGTGTAGCCAACTTAGATGAAATAATATTACCCATAATTTAAAACTGGCAATAATGATAATTAAAGAGTGATTACAAATATAAGCCAGATCTAGATAAAATAGATGAAAATAGGGGTTACATACATAAAATAATGAAGCACTTTATCTTACTATTATAATAAAATACCTTATTTAACATAATATAAATCGTAAGAGTTTACCCCAGCCGCAGGGCACGCCAGACCCCAAATTACCTTTTTTAGAAACGACATTTTGATGGGGTTAAAACTCATTTAAGCCGCACTTTTTCGCCATAATTTAGCTATCTCAGGCTTTCCCTTCTTTTCTGCCTTGTTTGCCTCTATCAAAGCCAGTGTTTTCAAGGGTTCTGGGTGGTCTGCAATTAAAAGTAACTGTAATGAGATATGTTCTGCAAACTCACGTTCACCTGTTCTTATGTAACTAAGTGTTTGTTTTGCTATACCTGTCAATTTCCAAACCATGTAGTCTGAGTCAATACCTGCGGTATCTCTGAACCAGTCTAGTAGCTCTAGCGAGTTGGTTATTTTCATATGTTTTGAATCCGTCTTGGCGTGTCGGTAATTTGATTATAGTCTTAGTCAACGTGATATGCATTAGCACGCTGGTAGTTGACTAAATCCCTGCTTGCGTTCTATTATCTTTCCGAATCAGTCAACAGGCTGTTTCAATCCATGCTTGGCAGCAAGTGGCAGTTATTGCGCAATACAATAACTGCCACAACCTAGACCAAGTATGAACAAATAAAGCAAATTTACATGCCAAGCTTAGGGAATAAGACAATGAAAGAACGTTTAAATACACTCAGTTTAGACACTGCTTTTAACGATGCAGCCAGTATCAATTTTACTAAAAGGATGGTTATTACAAGCAGCCTGTGTGCCTATTTTGATTCACTATCATTTAATGATGATTGTGAAATTATCGCCTGTGTTAAAGACCAAAAACCCAGCGCACACTTTCAAGTCTTACCCCAAAGCTACAAAAGGCTAAAGGCTGAGGCCAAAGCCCAAAACCTAATAAATTAACCAGCCTTGTGCTGGTTTTGTGTTTTTAGCTAAGGCCATTACGGTGGCTTTACCTAAAAACATACTCGTTAAATAAATGGTTTTGGGGTGCGTGCGTAGATTGGATCAAAGAGTTTTGTGGTCTACGTACACTAAAATCGTGGGGATTGAGTGCCTCAATTGAGCTATCACGGGAACAATGCCGACAGTTCAACCTGTACGAAGCGATAACATTATTGGCTAGGATAAGCGCCCAATTGGGGTAATAGAAGGTTCGCAGCCTTTCGCACATAACCGTTAGGAACACGGCCAACGTTATGAGAATGAGCAGGGGCATAAGGGGGGCAGAGGTTGCAAGCTCTTTTAAGTCATTCTTGCGGGTCGTTTACCTAGACACACCGCCAACCGAAGTAAGGCTTACCAAAGCACACTTAAATAGCGTGCTCTGGTAAGCCCCTCAATGCGACTTCGGGTGTAGCGCCTACATTGTAATTAGCCTAAGTACCGATTGAGTTCGGTTAATCTTATCGCGGTTTACAAGGGGCTTGCTGCATCCGAAGCGTAGCGAGGGGCAGCAAGTAGTAACAGTTCCCAGCCCTTTTAGGGCGCGCATCATAAATCAGAGAAAAGCCCCGCAGGGGCCAACATTACTTTGGGGTGCAACGGCTCTTTGTTGCGCGCCATACAACCCAAGGCGTAAGTGAGGAGAAAAGCCCCGCAGGGGCCAGCCTTTAGCCCGCCGCTAGGCGTTAAAAAAGCTAAGTTATTTTATTAAAAAATCAAAGGAAACTTATAGGGCGGTGTGGTATGTGCGTCAATAAGCCCCGCAGGGGGTTTTGTCCATATATCCACGGCTGATTGTATTGTGTGTTAAGTGCGTCAGTAATACGCGCAGCGGATTCTGTCCACTTATCCACAAATTTTGTTTTTTACGCTCTGCCAAGCACTTAATAAACAAACTGATCATGTGATCAGATTTAGACAGGTGTTGAAATGTCCGATATTACTAATCAGATAAAACGTGTTGAAACAGCCGCAGAACTAGCGAAACGCGCCAGCATGTTAACCACAAAAACAGCCGCAATAAATTTAGGGGATGAAACGTTAGTTTTATTAAAAATGTTCGCGGCGCTGTGCGGCGAACTTAGCCAAGAAACTAAGCTATTACGTCAAGAACTAAGCGAGCTTAAACCCGTTGCTGGGGGGAATGATGAAATTACCAAGTAAAACAGTTCCTGTATCAGGCGGCACAGTCCCATTACGTACAAGCAAAAACCCTGTGGTTGGTGTGTATCTGCATCACTGTGGTTCAATTGCCAGCGTTCACCAACCAAAGGGAAAACGTAAAAACACGTATTATTTGATATGTGAAGAGTGCGGTACAGATCAATGCGGTGGTAAGCCTTATCAAGAAAAGATAGCAAGTGAAATGCAACCAACTATCGAAGCGCTTTTAACCGCAAACACTCCCCGTATCGACGTAGACGAAAAAGACCAGGAACACACCCCGCCGGCTATCGCACAAAAAAGCGAAAGCGCTAACCTTATAGGTTTAAATGAAAGTAAGACTAGGGCAATTGATACTCCCGATACGGTTAAGCCGCTGGATACCGCACAAATAGCGGTATCCAGCCAAGTACAAGCCGACCCATTAACCGTAAATCAAGCCGAAAAAGTGGCCGCACCTAAGCCGATAGACACCGCTAAACACGCGGTTAAAACTGACACACTCCCAATTACACCCGAGACAATCCCCCCTGAAAAGGCCAAGCGCGTGGGTATATTTGCCCTTGTCGGTGCTGGTCTCGGTGTATTACTCGCTATTTAATCTAAGGTAAATCATGAACGCTATAAACGAAAATCAAACAAATGAAATAGAAGAACTTACGCAACCGGCTGACGCTATCGCCGATGAGTCAACCCGTGATGATGCAGTATTGGCCGAAGCGAACAGGCTCGGTATTGACCTTGGTAAAGGCGAGGACTTCGATCCGCTTAAGAAGAATATTAAAGATGAAAAACCGCCTACAAAAGAAGAGCTAGAGGAGCAATTGATTAAAGAAATGCAAACCGAAGAAGGCTCTATGTACATGGCAACGAACATAGTAACTGGGCTTGAAGGCGCATTTAAACTGTTCGGTCATAAAAGTTTTACCATTGCTGATTTAGAAAAAGCGGAATCGGCCAAGGCAATTGCGCCGGCAATTCAAAAATACAGCGGGTCGTTAGTGCCATTCATGGGCAACTATGAAGTAGAAATAAAAGCCGCCTTCGCATTGGGCATGCTCGCTTATGGCTCAGTAAGCCAAATTAAGGCACTTAAAGCGCTGGATAGAGAAAAGCTTGTTAATCCAACTGAAAGCCCAGAGCCAGAGCAAAGCAGCGCCACAGAGCCTACCAACACGGCTCAGACCGTCAATACGGCTGAGCAGGCGGCTTAATTATGTCATTATCACCGATTAACCCTAATGATAAGTTAAGCATTACGCACGCACTTTACGCAGGGGCTACGGGGTCGGGTAAGTCTGTTGCTACGCGTAAAATGAAGTTGATCAAAGCCACTGACCAAGTGGTGTTTTGGGACTTATACGGCCAATATAAAGAGGGAGAGTTTTTAGGGCGACAGGTTCGCACTTACTCAACCTTAAAAGGGTTTTTAATGGCGGTTCATGCAGGGCGTAAAACCAAGCAAGGCTTTAAGATTGCATTTACCCCTAACAATCCCCCAAAAGATAAAAGCAGCATTCGTAAATTGTTTTTAGAAGTGTGCGCCATTGTGTGGGGTATGGGGAATGGTAAGCACCCTAAAACCCTGCATTTTATCGCCGAAGAAATTAACCGTGTGACGGTATCGTCAGGCGATGAGGATTCTATTTACGGTGAGCTATTAGAGGCAGGGCGTAAGTTTAATCTTATGGTGCATTCGGTAAGCCAACGATTAGCGCCGATACCTAATACGGTTATTTCTATGTCCGGTTATAAATGGGTTGGGTGTCAAAACCTAGTCAGTGATGTTGAACGCGTAGCCAAAGAACTGCAAGTAACGGCCGCCGATATAATGGCCTTAAACAAGCTCGAATATTACTTTAAGGGTGAGGGATTCGGTAACGTCAAAAAGGGTAAATTTCGATTTTAAAAATAGTCTCTTCTTGAAAACCGCTTAAATGCGGTTTTTTTCCGCCTAATTTAACCTAATAGGTTAACGCCCATTTTCCTCCATTGACCCAAGCCGAAACCATAGCGTTTACTAAAAGCCACTCAAGCAAGCAACGAATAGACGGCGCAACGTGAACAAACAAATTATATATGGCACAGGCGCGGCGGTCGCCGCGTTTGCAGCAGTAAAACTTATTAAACACTTTTTCTTTAACAGTCATAGCGAGAGCGAACAAAAATGAAATTGAACAAAAGTAACTACTTGGTTATTGGTATCTGCACACTGATTGCGGCGGGTGTTGTATGGGCATCAAACAACGTTGATGCAGTAGAAGACGTAATTGGTTAACTGGGTATGCCCGTTAAGCCAAAAAGAATTTTTTTAAAATTACTAACGCAGGACGTTAAAAAATGAATCAAACAAGTATTGCTGCCGCGATTGCGGTAATGATGGGTGTTATGCAACCGTCAATGATCCAATTAGAAGGCGCAACTGGTGTTGCTTACAATGAAGAGGCAACCATTAATCTACAAGCTGGCCTCACTTATCATTCCATTGAGCTTGAAACCAATTTAAAGCATATCCAAACAATTGAAAAAATCACCATTGATATTAATGGTGCGCCCGTTGTTTATTCATCAAATGTAATGCTCGACGTGTTGGATAAAGCCTATAAAAAGCACCAAAAAACAGGCCGCTTTGTTTTAGATTTATCTAAATTTGAATACCGCACATCGCAAGGTGTTTACCAAACACAATTGGTTACTGAAATTACCGACACAGTAACGCTAAAAGTGAAGTTTGTCGGCAAGGGTGAAAACGATCCCGATGTGCCAACAATGAAAGCAAAAGCATGGGTAACCGATACCAAGCCAACAGGCCGTATTTATGTTCCAACGCGCTATGAAGCAACGCAACAAACAGGCGCAAGCGGTGAGCATCAATGGTCATTCCCTAACGGCAACCCGTCAGAGCAAGTTCAGCGAATGGTATTTGCTGAAAACGAAGTGACGATTTCAGAAATTCGTATTAAACGCGGTGATAAAACAATAAACCGCCTAATGCGTAGCGACTTAGATTACCACCTTCAACGTGTCGCCGGCGTTAAGTTACAAGCGGGTTATTGTATTTTAGATTTCACAGCCCTGGGCTTTGGTAATGAAGGCGCAATTAATACACAGGGTTTAAATTTTGAATTGACCGTAAGCGGTAAAGGCACGATTAAAACGCATATCCAAGGCTTTAAACAAGTTAAAGCAAAACCAACGCGCGAGCAGTTAGCGCAGCTAGCAATCAGCCGCTCAGCATAAGGGGATTTTATGTCTTGGTGGGATTCGATAGTTGATACGGTTACCGATGTGAGCGGAGACTTATACAGTGGCGCGACACAAGTAATTGGCGACCAATACGAGAATTACCAAAAATCGGTTAATTCTGACAATGCAAAAAATGTAGACAACCTAAAGAACGCGGAGCCGCTTAAGGGCAATGCTGTTGATGGCTCTACGACGGTGGCCGCTACAAACACGGGCGCACCGCAATACGCACCCGCTGTTAGCAATCAAATCATTGCTGGCGTTGACAACAAATTATTAATTGCAGGCGGTGTAATCGCTGTGCTGTTTTTAATGAAAAGATAAGGGGGTTTCATGCCGTTACTCTTAGTATTTTTTGTCGGCGGTGGCCTTGGTTTTGCGGGCGGTGCGTGGTCGTCTGATTTGCTCAGCAAAGCCACAAAACTAACGTTAGTCGCGGGTGTGGGTTATGTCGGCTACCAAGTTTATAAAGGGGGTCGCTAATGTTTGATTTAGGCGCGTTAGGCGGACTAGGTGCGGGCGCATTGGGTGCAACAAACCCAATGAGTGCATTAGGTGCGCTGGGTGAAAACCCACTGACGGGCGGCGGCAGCAGTGCCAGCAATGGCGACCAAACCTTTAACGCCGATTCTAAATTCGGCGGCTTAAACTATGGCGGTGAGGGTGTTAGCCCTTGGCTACTTTTTGGTTTGGTGGGGTTGGGTGTCGCTTACATGGTACTTAAAAAATAACATGCATAAAGTGAGCTTCGATATAGCAAAAGAAACCCTAGCGCCCGCTATGAAAGGCGGCGCAGGGGCGATAAAACGCGAAATTAAGCAGGGTTTAGCCAGTGTCTACCAATCAAATAATAGAGCTTTATTTGCAGTGGTTCGCCCAGAAGGTCATGAACTTGTTTTCGTCGCCGTGGCAGGCACTGGCCTTGCCAATGCGGTAAATGAGTTTGTTTTATTCGCCCTGCAGGACGGGTTTAGCTCTATTCGCTACCACACTAAAAACCCGCATTTTTTAGCAAAAGGCATAAGCGCATTAGCATTTAAGCCGCAATTAATCGAAGTGCGTAAAGCCCTATTTGGCAATGATGAATATATCTACAGGATAAATTTACAATGAAAGTATTAACAGCGAAAGGCGCGCAAAAGCTAAAGCGCCGCAAAGTTAACCGTGTAGTGCGTAAGGCTCGCCGCGACGCTATCGGCGGTAATGTTGGTAAGTTGCCCGCTGCGCTGCAATTAACGCGTTAGGAGGTTGGTATGGGTGGTAAATCCAAGAGCAGCCAATCAACCAGCAATCAGCAAACTACCAATAATATTGTTAATGATGGTGATTATGCAGGGGTGGGCGGCAATGTAACGCATGATGAATCGTCAAATGATAATAGCGTTGATAATTCTCAAGAATGGGAGATTGATAACTCCCAAGAGTGGGAGATTGATAATTCCCAAGAATGGGAAGTGGACAACAGCGTTACAAATGATGGGGATTATGCAGGCAATAGCGGCAACATATCCATACTGGATGGCGGCGCTATTGGCAATGCGTTTGACTTTGCAAATAACGTTGCAGATGGTGCGTTGAACGTTGGCGAAAAAGCACTTAATACAAACGAAAACGTAAGCAAAGCCGCCATTGATGCCGCGAATAAAGCGGCTGAGATAGCAGCAAAAACGGCCGTTGATGCAATTAAAGAAAACGGCAATGTGCTTGATTCTGCGCTGGGGTTTGCAGGTGATGCGGTTAGTGTTGTGGGTGATACTGCTAACACCGCTGTCGGTGAGGTGGGCGACTTTGGCCGCTCAGTAATTGATAGTTTTAGCGAGTTTAGCAGCGATGCAATAAACGACTTATCGAGCAGTTTATTAAGCGCCACACAAACCCAGTTAAACAGCTCAAGCCAAACCGTTGCACAAATTGCACAATCAGCAACCGAAGACAAAAGCATTATTTCAGCGCTTGCCAAAAACACCGCCCTGCAGGGGCAAGATATTGTGGCTAATCAAGCGGGGCAAATGGTCAAGTATATGGCCTTAGCGCTGGGTATTATCGGGATTGCGGTTGTTGTTACGTCAATAAGTAGAGGTAAATAATGCCTGTAATGACATTGAAAGCAGGAGAAGAGCAGCAGCGCCCAATGGGCGCGCGCTGGCTCTCGATTGTTGAAGCAAGTACGCGTTTTAAAATAGAGGGTGAGTTTGGTAGTTTGGTTGGTGAAGTTGGCCGCGTAATAGATACGCAAGGCTATAACCAAGTGACCTTTAAAAACGAAAGCGCACACCCGATTGAGCTTGAATATGAAGCATCAAATCTAAAAGTGTATGCCGCTGGTAAAGGCGTTGTATCAATATCCAATGCAGTAGAAGTAAGCCGCATACGTGAGGCGATACAAGTTAATGCTAATGCAACGGTAGAAAATGGCAAAATGGCAATCTTACCATCAAATAATTTTGAAGCCATACCAACAAATAACACCGTTATTTCAGCAGGCCAAACGGTAAAGGTGTTTGCAGCGCGTAATAGCATTGGGCGTAGCGCGTTAATTCAAGTTATCAGCGAGGGCGACGAGTTCACGCCCGTTCGTGTGGGTGCATCGCCGGAAGGTATCGACAACGCCATTTTCTTATCTGGCAATAAAAACAATCCAGCATCGTATGAGTTAGAAACACAAACAGCCGTGTATGTTAAAAACACCGGTGAAAATAAAGTGACATTAGCAGGGGGTGAAAAGTGGCGGGAGTAAGTAACCAACCAAACATTAAGCCGTTAATTGATAAGCAAACACACGCACAAACGATTGAGTTTAAAGAAGTCGAACGACTTGTTGTAGAGGTGTTTAGCAATGTTGATGAAGTTAAAGGCCACAGCTACGTCTCGCGTGTTAACACAGCAGATATAAAAGACATTGTTAACCTAGAGTTTGCAGCGCTCAAAGACCTTTTAAGCTCTGAAATTGACAGTAGCGGTGATTTAACCGTGGCTAATTTAGCCAGCTTTAAAACGGCCGTCGTTGAAGAAGTGCAAAACAGCCAAAGCGCCCTTAACTTTACTATTTCAACAAGTGCTGATGCCGTTTTAGAGAAAATAGAAACGACAGCAACCAGTGCAACTAGTGCTACCGCTGACAGTATCGCCCTGTCAGAAATCGCAGTAACGAGCGCTGTTACCTCAGCTAAAACAACGGTTTTATCTGGGGTTACTTCTGCAAAAACAACAGTTTTATCTGGGGTTACCTCGGCTAAAACAGCGGTGTTGACTGGAATTAATTCAGCAAGACTCAACACTTTATCAACGGTTAACGGCTACATTACAACGGCAAAAAATGCAATTGCGGGATTAATAACCGCATCGGAAAGCCGTATAAATGCCAATATAAACGCTAAAGCAAGTGGCATTAAATCGGTGCAGCGTGGCACGTTAGCGTTGGGGATAAGAACATCAGGAAACATCACAATATCAAGTGTTAACTTATCAAAATGTGCCCTGTTAATATCAGGCTCAAGTGGGACATACGGCCAAATGATTTCAGCTAACAAACTATCATTAAAACAGACAGGCGGCGGTAATTCAGGCGTTGTTCATTGGCAGGTGATTGAGTATGTTTAATATTTTAACGTTTACAGACATTGAAGATAAAACCTTTATAACAGGGGTTCGCATGGTGGGTATTGATGCACAGATTGCCGCAGATGAAATTAAAATCAGCGAATACAACCCCGACTTATTAGGCTGTGAGTTAATTAACAACACAGTGATAAACGACGCGGGCGACGTGGTGTACGTATTAGAAGGGGCTAAAGGTGAGTAGGCATTCTGTGCTTATTTCCCTTTGTACTTTAGGGCTTATTTACATGATAACAAAAAAGCAAACTACACCGCTTAACGTGCGTTACAACAACCCGTTAAACATACGAACGGGGAACGATTGGGAAGGTGAACGCGAGCGCGATATTGAAAAGGGTTACGAGGAATTTTTAACGCCTGCGTTTGGGTTTCGTGCCGCGTATAAGTTACTTATGACATACAAAAATAAGTATGGCGCTTATACGCTCGACGCAATATTAAATCGTTGGGCCCCTGCAAACGGCGAGCACAACGGGCAAACTTACGTAAACCATACACACAATTATATTAAGTATGTGAGCCAGCGTTTAGCCATAACGAGTAACGATGCAATACCCGAACACCTTTACCCTGAGCTTATGCTTGCAATGTCAGATTTTGAAGGGGCAAAAGGGGCATTTAATCTACACCAAGCACGCGAAGGGGTCGCACTCGCATGATAAATAAAACATGGTTAATCACCGCAGTAGCAGGGGCGTTAATAGGGGCTTTTGCTGTGTATCAAGTTAAAAAACACACCAAGGGGATTTTAGATGACGACTAAAGCAAACCCGTTCTTTAGTTGGCTGGGTGGCATCTTTGCCCCCATCACTACGTACATAGAATATCGCGGTAAAATCAAAAAGGCTGAACATGACAGAGAATTGGCCGTAATCAACGGCCAAACAAAGCTTGTTCAGTCGGGCGTTGATAATAACCACAATTGGGAAATGCAAAGCCTACAAGACAAAGATAAAACGCTTCGGTTCTTTAGTTACTCCATGTTTACCGCGCCCATTTTAATAACGGTTATTTCGCCAGGACATGGCGCAGAAATTTTTAAAAATTTAGAAGGTGTCCCGCCCTGGTTAATTCAAACATGGATCGCCATAAATGGGGGCGTGTGGGGCATCGCGAGCTTAAAAAACGTGGTACCACAGTTTATAGCGTCAGTTAAGAGGGCTAAAAATGGATAGCTTAAGCCTCAATTTAAAGGACTTTATATTTATCGTTATGCAGATAATTATTATAACGACGGTCGTTGTGACTAATAAAACTCACATCGGTTTTTTACAAAACCAAAATGAAGATTTAAAAGAATGCATCAAAGAAATGCAGAAAATCATCACCGCGCTACGTGTTAAAGTTGGCATTTAACACGTAGCGCCCACGCTACAAACATTATTATTCACAATTTCTAGTTTCATCTAATCATTGTTCACTTACACACCTTTTATTGTATTATGATGCTTTACAAACTCAGATAAGGTCAATAATACAATGAGCAAAATAGATTTATCTTTAGCAGGTAATCACTTAGACAGTTCTGATAATTTAAGCTCTTTAGATCGTTTGCTAATAATTCAAGACGACTTTTCAAAGTCTTGCATGAATTCAGCTATGAGCGCTTTATTTGAACGCGTAAATAAAAAATTGGATATGGAAAAAGCTATTTATAATAAGTTATCAAATATCAATAAATTTTATCTAGTTAGAGGCGCATTACCTGAGCAGGAAAACGATTTGAGGGCTTATATTCTTGAACGGTTTTATAAGTGTATTAGTTAAAGTATGTTTAGCTCTGCTTTACATTTTGTCTCACTTTTTGTGGCGTTAGCCTTTATTTATTAACCCTAATTAATTTAAGAGAATAATATGCGATGTTTATTTCTTACTGCTAATGATCAAGTTATCGATTTAAAAAACGTAATTGCTATCGAAAACATTCCAGTTAATCATGATGAATACAACTATGTTGAATTCACATTGATAACCGGAAAAGTGATTAGAAGTACTCACAAAACTCAAGAAGGTGCAATTCAAGAAAAATGGAATGCATACGAAAAAATGAAAAGTCCCGTAGTTTCATAGTTAGTATTTAGCAATAAACCAAGGCAGAGGGTTTTATTCGAGAACAAATAACGGTTGTATTTTCTGTCTTGCTTATTTGCGCCAACTATAATTTATCGCCTAAAGCAGCGTTATTACATAAGGAACCCCCTGTGGAATTTCAATTGAAAGATATAATCATAATTCTTAGCACGTTCGTTACAGGTTTATTTACATTGGGTGCTGTATATCTCACTAATAAGATCAACTCTTCAAATAGTCGAGAATTATTAGCTCAAGTAAATTTGAAAGAGAAGGAAAAGAATAAGCTCTTAAAACTTGAAGAACTTTACGTAAAATTCGATAAGTGGTCACAATCATTTATTACTACTTGTTTTAAGTATTTACATTTAAGTAATTCAAAAAGTCAAACTGACGTTAAGCTTGAGTTTATCGAACTAAAAATGTTGGTTAACATTCATTTCCCAGAGTTGAAGTCTGAATTATATTTAGTTTTTCAATCGAGAGATAAGTGCGCTAAATTATTTACTGAGACTCATCTAAGTAGCGAATTAAAAGCTGAAATGGAGGGGTTTGAATTAGCAAGAACAGAGTTCAAAAAACAGATTGAAAAACTGTCAAAAGCTTTATATTGAGTAGCTGGAGGTCTCTATGCCACTCATTATGCACTTTTATTGACAGGAAATGAATTACTGGTTTAGCTTCCAATAACACTTATGATGCTAAAAATAGCAATTACCAATAGGGTACTTGCTATAATTTTTTATTAGTTAAATTGAAAAATAATTTAATTGTTTAGGCTCTTTTTTTATCCCCATATTTCAACACTATATCTTTTAGTGCAAAATCGTCACTCATTTTAATTAAGTCATTACCTATGGCCTTTAGTGTATTACTGGCTTCAACTAATTCATGTAAGTGATCAATTTTATGCTGTAGGGCATTTACATGACTTTCATTATAACGAGCTGCACGTTGTAAAAACTCTATTTTGTTTATGTAGTCAGGTTCGTAGCGTTTTCCGTGAGGTGTCCATAAATATCCATCACGGCAAATATAAAATCCCTCCCAATTTTTGTGAAAGCTCATACCGCCATTTATTCGTTGTTCAAGCATAAGCACAGCACGCGGGCATGGCTTGTCAGTGCTTATCCAGCGCTCTAAAGTTCGCTCAGTATTAATAAGTAAAAACTCCATTGCAGCTCGCTTATCTAGTTTATCAAAATTCATAAAGCCAGCACGAAACAATAAATTTCTAAATGTATCCATAAAAAAAGTAATCCATAAAATAATAACCCGAGAGGATTCTCAGGGGCGCTCATTGTGATATCGCTTACTGATTTATAAAGTGATCACCATTGATAAGCGTCTTTATATAAATAAATATGTAAATTTCCATTCTTTTTTTAGATTGCTATATTTATTTTTTACGATTTAACCGAATTCTCAAGAGAAATAGAAAACTTATAATAACAAGGCTTAGGGGGGGTATTTTGACTGAACTTAAATACCGCCTAAATATCACACAAATACAGCGACAAAATGACGGGGATTACCCATATAAATCCATCCATACGCTATTTAACATAATATAAATTATAGGTAGTTAACGAGTGTTTAAAAAGGAGTGTTAATAACACCCCTTTAATGTCCAATACTAGACGGTATCGGACATAAGCTAACTTTATACATGTGTTTTATTACTTTAAAAATTAGTGCTTCATGTAACTACTTACAACAGCTATAACAACTGTCTTGAATTCGTAATTTCTGAATAGCTGAAAAACTTAATTAAACTTATATATTCCTATTAATTTAAACTTAAATAATCCATTTAAATACACTGCTATATGAGTTTTAAAATTTAGCTGATTACTATTCAATACTTAACAACCGTTCTGCTGTGTATTCGTTAGTAATTAATCCGCTGATCATATTAGACCTAACAGCGCCAAGTATTGCTAAAACTTTATCTTCACCTGCAGCAATCGCATAAATTTGTTTATTACTTTCAATTTTTAAAGGCGTACTGGCAACACGTTGGTTTACCGTGCAATCAATTAGTTGGCCTGTTTTATCATAAACCCAGCTAATCATTTCGCCAACGGCTCCTAAACTTTGTAGCTCTTTAAGTTCTTGCTCATCAATAAATCCATCAATATGCAGTGGCGACTTTTCACCTAAGCTACCAACACCAACAAATGTAACGTCCGCCTGAGTAGCTAACTTTAAATTACTGGTAATATTATGCTGTGCATGAAGCTGTTGTTTTTCTTCAACACTTCTTGGTAATACCGGCAATGGCATTGGATAATGCTTTGCATTGATATGTTCAGCCATTCTTACCACAACGTCATATGGTGACGCCGAACCATCAAGGGCCATATTACCAAGCATGGCCACTACTTTATGTTGACTACAATCAAGTGTTGGTAATTCATCAACACAGGCACGTAATACACGCCCAGTTCCCATAGCTAATATTTTTGGTGTTTCTGATTTTAAATGGCGCTGAATTTCTGCCGCGCCAGCTTGTGCCAAACCAACAGTAGAATTTGGATCTGATCCGTCACTTGGTACCACTTCACATGACTCTAATCCAAAACGATTTTTTATTTTTTCAGCTAAATCCATGCATTTAGCAATTGGGTGTTCAAGCCTGACTTTAATTAGCCCTTGGCTTACCGATAAAGCGACCATTCGTTGTGCAGATTGGCGAGATACATTTAACTTTTTAGCTATTTCGTCTTGGGTTTTTCCCGCAACATAATATAACCACCCTGCTCTTGCTGCATCATCAAGCTTACGTATTTCTGTATTTGATAGCTTTGCCACTTAAACCTCTTAATATCAAAGGATCGTGTCCTTGGGTTCGATAACTTTTAGATAAATTACTAAAATACACCGCAATTAATCATCTTATAATATTCGTAAATATATCATCGATTTATAAAATGCCGAAGTATCACATGTACTTAATAACCAATACTTTATACGTAAACGAGCTCGTATAAAGTATTGGTGCATATTTACGCTTTAAGGTGCGGCATTTTTAATAGTTAAGCCATTTTTATCAAACCGATGTACTTTATGCTCAGGCGCACTTAAGTAAATAGTATCACCGTATTTTAAAGGACAATCACCATCAGCTTTTACTGTTACTGTACTGCCATCTTCAATGGTTACATGTAAAAAGCTTTCAGAACCTAAATGCTCTATAACACCTACAGTAACTTGCCATGTACCTGAGTCAGTGGAAATTTCAAAGTGCTCAGGACGTACACCTAAACTTTGTGTTTGCGCATTGCTATCGTTAGTTACATCAATAAAGTTCATTTTTGGAGAGCCAATAAAGCCCGCTACAAATTTATTTACCGGGTGTTGGTATAGCTCAAGCGGTGTTCCTACTTGCTCTATAATTCCGCCATTAAATACCGCGATTCTGTCAGCCATTGTCATGGCTTCAACTTGGTCGTGAGTAACATAAATCATTGTTGTTGCTAAGCTTTTATGTAACTCAGATATTTCTAAACGCATGTTTACACGAAGCGATGCATCTAAATTTGACAGTGGCTCATCGAACAAAAACGCCGATGGCTGCCTAACAATTGCGCGCCCTATAGCTACACGTTGTCGCTGACCACCAGATAACTGACCTGGTTTACGGTCTAAGTAGTCTGTTAAATTTAATATTTTAGCCGCGTTTGCAATTTTAGACTCTATTTCAGCTGGATTCACTTTTGCACGTTTTAGTGGAAAAGCAATATTATTTCGCACACTCATATGCGGGTATAAAGCGTAAGACTGAAATACCATTGCCAAGCCACGTTTAGCAGGTGGTGTATGTGTTGCGTCTTGCCCGTCTATTTCAATATTGCCACTTGTTGTGTCTTCAAGCCCTGCAATCATACGTAAAAGTGTTGATTTACCGCAGCCTGATGGCCCAACAAATACAATGAATTCACCGTCTTTAATCTCTAAATCGAGCGGTTTTATTACGTTTACTTCATCAAAGTTTTTAGTTACTTTTTTTAGTGTGATGCTGCCCATGTGTGTTCTCCTACTTTACTGCGCCAAAGCTTAAGCCGCGCACTAATTGTTTTTGACTAAACCAACCAAGAATTAATATTGGCACAATGGCCATGGCAGAAGCTGCCGATAATTTGGCGTAAAATAACCCTTCAGGGCTTGAGTAACTGGCAATAAATGCCGTCAACGGTGCGGCATTTGCAGCAGTTAATATAAGTGTCCAAAATGCTTCATTCCAAGCCAAAATTACGTTTAATAGTAGTGTTGAGGCAATACCTGGTAAGGCAATTGGGAGTAAAACATGAAATATTTCTTCGCCAATTGTTGCGCCATCCATACGTGATGCTTCTAAAATCTCCCCTGGGATCTCTCTAAAATAGGTGTATAACATCCACACCATTATTGGTAAGTTAATTAATGTCATTACTATGACTAAGCCAAGCTTGGTATCAAGTAGTGCAAAGTCTCTGAACAATAAGTAAATCGGAATTAACACACCAACTGGTGGTAACATTTTTGTAGAAAGCATCCACATTAATAGGTTTTTAGTTTTTTTAGTTTGCACAAATGCCATTGACCATGCTGCAGGTACGGCAATCATTAGTCCTAATAAACTTGAACCAAGTGAAATTACAACTGAGTTCCAAAAGTGATCAAAATAAGGCGAACGTGCTAATACATCTTGATAGTTTTCAAGTGTCCAATCGAATGCAAATAACGCAGGGGTTGCTGAAATAGCTTCAGCTTCTGTTTTAAAGCTTGTGATTAGTGTCCATAAAATTGGGAAGAAAATCATCCCACTGATCGTCCAAGCAGCAAGGGTATAAATTATTTTTGATTGTTTGGTTGATGCAATAGCCATGAATTAACCCTCCAAGTTTTTGCCAATAAGGCGCATTAAAAATATGGCTACTATGTTGGCAATGATAACTGCCACTATGCCCCCTGCTGATCCGCCGCCCACATCAAACTGTAAGAGCGATTGGGTATAAATTAAGTAAGTAATATTGGTAGAGGCATAACCTGGCCCGCCACTGGTAGTAACTAAAATTTCAGCAAAAATAGACAGTAAAAATATTGTTTCAATTAATATTACAGCGGTAACTGCACGTGATAAGTGCGGCAAAACAATGTAAAAAAACTTACTAAAAGGCCCTGCGCCGTCTAAGTCTGCGGCTTCTAGCTGTTCACGATCTAATGATTGAATAGCAGTAAGTAAAATCAGCGCTGCAAATGGAAGCCACTGCCAAGACACAATTATAATGATTGAAAACAAAGGCATTTGTGCAAAAAAATCAATGGGATCTAAGCCAAGCCATAGTGCAAAGTGAGCAAATAAACCATTTACGGGGTTCATTAGCATGTTTTTCCATACTAATGCCGATACTGTTGGCATAACAAAAAATGGCGCTAAAACCATAATACGTACATAGTTCCTTCCCCATATCGCTTGGTCAAGGAGAATAGCTAACCCTATACCACCACAAATAGTGATGGCTAATACACCCGTTACTAGGTAAAGCGTGTTAAAAAAAGATTCAAAAAATGCTGGATCAGTTAAAAAGAATTCATAGTTTAAAAAGCCTACAAATTCACGCTCTCCAGGTATAAGTAAGTTGTAATCTACAAATGAGAAATACAATGTCATGCACAGCGGTACTATCATCCAACCGAGTAATAAAATTACGCTAGGGAATAGCATCATGCGTGCAAGCGTACGTGATTGTGTCGTTGCCATAGTGTGGTGACCTTTCAAAAGTCAGCATTATCCCTAGTAAAGCCCAGTGTGGGCTTCACTATAATTCTTAGCTAATGCTGACATTAAATACGAGGTAAGTTGAGAGCTTACCTGCCTACTGATTTATTTTGGGTAGCGAGCTTTTCGCATTGTGCGTTCAACTAAGCGTTGTGATGCATTGAGCGCTTGCTCAACGGTCATCTGCCCAGTGAGCGCAGCTGAAAATTGCTGCCCAACTGCGGTTCCAATTCCCTGAAACTCAGGAATGGCTACAAACTGAATACCAACATAGGGCACAGGTTTTACAGTAGGGTTTTTAGGGTCTGCTGAGTTGATTGAATCAAGCGTAATTTGTGCAAATGGTGCTGCACTCATATATTGCTCGTTTTCATAAAGAGATGCGCGTGTACCTGGCGGTACTTTTGCCCACCCTTTATTATCAGCAACTAACTGGCTGTATTCTTTAGACGTAGCCCAGCTAATAAATTTCATAGCTGCGTCGGATTTTTTACTACTCGATGGAATAGCAAGTGTCCACGACCATAGCCAGTTTCCGCGTTTGCCTAAGCCGTTATCAGGAGCGAGTGCAAAGCCAACTTTATCTGCGACCTCAGAGTCTTTTTTGTTAGTAACAAATGCGCCAGCTACGGTTGCATCAATCCAAATACCACATTTACCGGTTTGAAATAATGCTAAGTTTTCGTTAAAGCCATTTGCTGATGAACCCGCAGGGCCTGACTCTTTCATTACATCTACGTAGTATTGAAGTGTTTCTTTCCACTGTGGTGTATTAAATTGGGGTTTCCAGTTTTCATCAAACCAGCGTGCGCCAAATGAATTAGCCATTGAGGTAATTAATGCAACATTTTCGCCCCAACCTGCTTTACCACGTAAACAAAGACCGTATATACCGTCTTCTTTATTGGTCATTGCTTTTGCTGCTTTTTGAATAAAGCTCCAGGTCGGTGCTTTTGGCATTTCAAGGCCTGCTTTTTCCATCAGATCAGTACGATACATAACCATAGAGCTTTCACCGTAAAATGGTGCTGCATATAATTTGTTATCTATCGTTAAACCACTACGAATGGCAGGCAGTAAATCATCAACATCGTAGTTTTCGCCTAAATCATCAAGCTCAGTTAGCCAGTTTTGTTTTCCCCAAATTGGCACTTCATAAGTACCAATAGTCATTACGTCGTACTGGCCACCTTTTGTCGCTACATCGGTAGTTACACGTTGGCGTAAAATGTTTTCTTCAAGTGTTACCCATTTTAATGAGATGTCTGGGTATTTTTCTTCAAAGTTGTTACTTAATTCTTTCATGGTGATCATGTCACCATTATTTACAGTTGCGATGGTAATGGTTTCTTTTGCGGCAGCATTACTCATTGCCATAACACCGCATGCTAGCATTAATAGTTTAGTTTTCATGGGGGAACCCTCAAGAATATGTTAAATAAGACGCTTAAATAAATTAAGTGTTAAACGCCCTACTAAATAAAGCGATAAGCAATAACCATCATCTTTAAAGGATGATTATTGCAATTAAAAGCAAGCTAACACTTGCTCCTTATTTAAAATTTAACTGAGATTTCTGAGGTGAATCCATCAAAACCAGTACCAATTTGGCCACCTGAGTTTGCACCTTCTTCTTGGTTTACATATTCAACTTTTAGAAGAGTGCTGTCGTTAAACCAGTAACCTGCGGCAACTTGTAAACGCTCAACGGTGTTATCGTTTTGAGAAATAAGATCTGAAGTGTTTTCAGCTTCTGCGTAACGTGCTGCTACGTATAGTTTTTCTGGAATAATGTATTGCTGAGCTTCAACAACATAATATTGAACTGAGCTTTCGCCCTCAATTACGCTATTAGAGTCATACGTTGTTCCGTTTGCATCTGCAACACCACTTGCGTTACCAAAGTAAGTAATGCCTGCAACTGCATTACCTGCAGAATCTGCAAAAGTAAAATCGTCTGATGATTTACCAAGCATTAAAATAACACTTGTTTGTGAAGTTGGTTGGTACGCTAGGTTTAATTGAATAGTTGTTTGATCAAGACCAGGCATAACACCTACGTGGGTATCACGTTCATTTGAAGGTGAAGCTGAGAAGTTGTAGTTTTCACCATCACCAAAACGGTAGTTCGTAGTAGTTACACCATCAAGGCTTGCTACACCATTTTCAAAGCGTAATTGGTCACCTTGATTTGCTTGAAGATAGTTAAGGCCTGCTTTAAAACCACCTTCAAATTCTAATGTACCTTGAAGGCGGTAATTATAACCTCTGTCTTCTTGAAATGCTTCGCCAAAACTAGAAGTAGTAATATGGCCAGTTACATTGTAAGAGCGGATCAAGCCACTATCATATTTTTTTGTGTAGCTTAATTGCGCGCCGTTTTCAGCAGTTGCATAATCGGTCATTCCGTTACCAATAAGGGCATTACCTTGGTTATCTGCACCGTCTTGAAAGCCTTTAAACTGAAATGGTGAGCCACCAATGTTACCTAAACGCAGCGTAAGGTTTTCGTTTTCACGTATGTTATCGGTCAAGCCAAATAAATCAAACTCAACACCCGCGAAGTCATTATGAAACGAAAAGTCACGATCCTCGCCACCAAAGTCATTTGGCTCTTCAGCAATGTCTATATCTGCAGTAATAAATTCGTTGATATGAAATTTCAGCATTAAGTTGGCACGGATGCGACCAAAACCAGACGATTGTTCTTCGTCTTCAGGACGAAAAGCACCATCTTTAGCTTGAATCGACTGAAAGTTTTGCATAGCAAGAAAGTTAACTTCAAGTCGATCTAAGTAATCTGAAACTTCTGCTTGGGCAGGAGTAGATGCTGCCATAGCAGCTGCAATTAAACTAACTGCAAATTTAGTTTTTTTATTATTTAACATATTAAACTCTCTATAAAGTGTGTTGTGTCTGTTCAGGGAGTTGAGTCTATGTATCTGTACAATGCATTGCTGTGTAGGCAATTACAGATTAATGGGCATTGGCTCAACTGATGAGCATAATCACAAATAGATTTTATTACGTCAACGAATATTTATTACAAAGAATTTACAACACGTGTGAAAATATTATTTAATATATTTATATCAGTAAGATAGCTTAATTTAAGTGAGCAAATAAATTTATATATGTGACTAAGGTCTTACATTATTATGAATAAACAGCTGCGTTTTAATGTAGTGACAATTGCTATTGCTAAATTCTAAATAAAGTACCAAAGGCTCTAAATCACTGTTAGCCAGCCACTAAACAAACCTCTTATACTTGAACTCCTATAAAAATAACTTAATGAGGTCATTAACAACTACATAACTATAAATGTTAATATCTTAATATTTTTTGCTGTGTTCTTGAGCTTATGGGAGGCTTAGCTTAGTATTGAGTAACTTAAGATGTATTTAAATTAGAAGTAACAACATATGGAATTTGTTCGCCCGTTAGAGCCTATCCTCATTATTGATGATGTTAAGGAAATCCGTGATTATTTAAATCAAATATTAACCGAATTAGGCTTTGAAGATATTTTAGAAAGTGCGGATTTTAGCTCTGCTAAGCCTGTAATGAATAAAAAATCTCCAAGCGTTATATTTGTCGATGTCGACCTACCTGACTCTGATGGCACTGATATTTTAGATTACATTAATACTACCTACCCACACACTCACGTTGTTATGTGTTCTGGCCATAATAATTTAGAGAATGTACAAAGCACCTGGGAACTGGGCGCTAAAGGCTTTATAGCAAAACCTTTTAATGCAAAAAAAGTAGATACGGTAATGAAGCGTCTTGAATTAATAGAATAGTAATAAGGTTAGCATGCAAAGTACTGTAACAAGCATAATTGAAGATCTGTCGAATGTTATTTTTGGAAAAAAAGAGCAAATAAAACTGGCTTTAACCTGCTTGTTTAGTCAAGGGCATTTACTAATCGAAGATTTGCCTGGGATGGGAAAAACAACGCTTTCGCATGCACTTTCCGCTGTATTAGGGTTAACCTATCAACGTGTTCAATTTACAAGTGATCTATTACCTGCCGATATTATTGGCACTAATGTATTTAACTCAAGCGAACACAGTTTTACGTTTCATAAAGGACCAATTTTTAGCCAAGTCGTTTTAGCCGACGAAATTAACCGCGCTGGCCCAAAAACTCAAAGCGCATTACTTGAGGCAATGGAAGAGCAGCAAGTAACCGTTGATGGTAAAAAATATACCCTACCTGATCCTTTTTTTGTGATTGCCACTCAAAACCCACTTTATCAGTCAGGAACTTACCCTTTACCAGAATCTCAACTTGACCGTTTTTTAATGCGTATTAGTTTAGGCTTTCCTCCAAAAGAAGCTGAAAAGCGCCTCATTTTAAATATGCAAAAACGAGACTATAGCCAGCTACCCCAGCGTATTAATCAGCAGGAATTAGCTCAAATTCAAGCGCAAATAAGCGACATAACACTCAGTAGCCCAGTAGTTGACTATATTATTGAACTGGTCAATTACACTCGAAAAAGTAATGCATTTGCAGCATCTTTATCTCCTCGAGCTAGTATGGCGCTAGCAAAAGCAGCAAAAGCCTGGGCTTATATTGACGGACGTGACTTTGTAATGCCTGAAGATGTACAAGCTATTTTTGCAAGTGTGTGTCAGCACCGCTTAGGTTTACATAATGAATCTGGGGATGAGCAAGTAAATAGTATATTAAATGCTGTTATGGTACCGGTATAAGCTTTATGCCAAAAAAAGTAGCTAAAGGCCCTTCTTTATTTAAGTCATTTAAAACTCGTGTATTTAATAAATTATTAAAAAATAAGCATCTAAAAAATACTATTACATTAGAACATAAAACAATTTACGTTTTACCTTCATCACTTGGTTGGTATTTTATAGTTGTAGCTGTATTAAATTTTGTGATGGGTATTAATTATCAAAACAATTTAATTTTGATAATGGCCTACTTAATGTTTGTTGTAATTATAATTGCTGTACTTATGGGTTATAGCAACGCAAAAGGTTTAACGGTTAAATTTAAAGACACGTTTAATAGTTTCTCACCTCAAAAACCTCAAATAAAATTTGAATTACAAAGCCCTACTGTGTGCCAATCAGTAAGCTTAACCTACCAAGGTACAGTACAAACTAGTCAACACGTTGATGAGGTAACTAGTAATACTCAGCTACTATCACTGCCTTTACCTTATTTTTTACGGGGTAAATACGACGTACAACGAATTAAAATTTCAAGTAACTACCCTTTTGGTTTAGTAAGTGTATGGAGCTACATTCAATTACAAACGTACGTATTTGTATATCCATCACTTGAAAAGGTGTTAAGTGATGCTCACGTTAATGCGTTAGATGAGCAAAGTGATAATGGTGTAGCTAAAGAAGTTGGCAGTGACGAATTTGAATCTCTCTTGCCTCACTTACCAGAAATGGGGTTACATAGAGTATCGTGGAAACATTATGCTAAAACGCAGCAACTTTTAGTAAAAGAATTCGTTGATTATAAAAAAGCGAATGCCCTATTTGATTTTACTTTTATGAATGGCGACACAGAGCAGCGTTTGAGTCAGTTATGTTTTTTAGTTTGCGAAGCAAGTGAGCAAAACACGCCTTTTATGTTAAAACTCCCAGGTAAAATAGCTAATACCAATACCGGACTTGAGCATAAGCAACATTGCTTAGCATTATTAAGCACATTTAAAGGTGGTGTGTAGTGCACGAAATTAAAAACGAAAAAGTTATTAATTACTCCATGTGCTTTATTTATGCATGTTTAGTCATATTTTTTATTGCTCATCTACCTGTTGTTTTTATAAGTGTTTTGGCTGTTATTTGTGCGTGGAACTTTTACTTAACCTATAACAATAAACCTAAGCCTAATTCTATTTTCGCAAACATACTTGCAGGCGCTGCATTGGTATTAATGTTATTTAGTGTTGGAATGTCCGATACTGTTATTTTGTTTGTAGCCATGCTGATGCTTTCGAGCTTGTTTAAATTACTGCAAGCTAAAACTAAAAAACATTACCACGTAATTACAACACTTACGTTTTTCTCGCTTTCGTCCGTTTATTTATTTAACCAAAGTATTTTAACCACACTAACGGTGAGTGGTTTATATATTTTAAATTTTGCGGTACTTGGTTTATTAGAATCAAAACATAATTTAAAAATAGCCTCTAAGCAAAGTGGTAAATTGCTATTATTAGCACTGCCCTTGGCAATATTCTTATTACTGTTTTTACCTAAAATGCCAGCATTTTGGCAATTACCAGGGCCAAAATTAGCTAAAACGGGGCTTTCTGAGCAGGTAGACCCCTTTGATATTGCAAAACTTTCTAACTCTGATGAGCTCGTCTTTAGAGCAACGTTTAATAACTCAGCGCCGAGTGCTCCGTATTATTGGCGTGCAATAGTTCATGATGAATTTAACGGCAACGCATGGCTTACGTCTGACTTTTTAAAATACAATAATTTAAAATCAAACTCTAAAAATGATTTCGATGAGCAATTTATTGCAAGCTACTCTGTTATAGCCGAGCCTGCTTCTCAAAAATGGCTTTATGGACTCTCTTATTCACGTAGCGATTCGCAAAATGTTGAAACAAATACCTTGGGGTTATTGCGTAAAAAAAACTACCAGGCAAAAAGTTTACAGTACGATGTAACTAGTTCACGCTTCACTAGCACGCCTCTTACTGACTTCGAAAACAAGCGTTACACTTACCTCACTCATAAAAAAAATGTTAAAGCGGCTTCACTCGCTAAAAATTTAAAACAAAATACACAAACAGATCGCCAGTTTTATAATCAGCTATTACAGTATTTTGTAGATAACAAGTTTACTTATACTTTAACGCCAACGCCTATGAGTGGCGATAACACAATTGATCAGTTTTTATTTGATAATAAACGAGGCTTTTGCGGCCATTATGCAAGTGCCGCTGCGTATATTTTCAGAAGTGCGGGTATTCCAGCACGTTTAGCAAGTGGGTATTTAGGCGGAGAATTAAATTTAGATAACAGCACCCTATCCGTTCGCCAATACGATGCACACGCTTGGGTAGAAGTATATATACACAATGAAGGTTGGGTTATTTTTGATGCAACAGCAGTAGTAGCACCTGAACGTTTAAACGGATCGCTTTCGCAAAATGAAGCGCTAAATACAGAGTTTAAAAGTAATTTAGATTTTGGCTTAGTTAGCTTAAGTAACTTCCCTGATATTAATTGGCTGCGCTTAGAACTTGAAAACCTTGACTACCAATGGTCTAGTTGGGTATTAGGTTTTGATAAACAAAAGCAAAATGATTTTTTAAAATCGTTATTTGGCAGCCGTAATATTTGGTTGGTACCGCTAATAGTTTTACTTACTAGTGGAATATGTTTTTTAGCTTATTTTGTTTATTTAAACTTACCTAAACGTGCTACTAAATTAGCGCCTATGGTTAAAGAGTTTTACGAAATACAAAAATGGGCTCAAAAACACAATATTAAAACGCCAGATCACTTAACACCAAGCCAACAGTTACAAGTATATATGGAACAATCCCCACAATCTGCGCAATCAATAAGCGCATTTAGCCAGTTATTTAACCAAGTGCGTTATGGTAAAAAATCGTTTACTAATGAACGTAAAACTCAGGCTAAAGATCTGATAAAATTAATTAAAACATCCAAATAGAGAAAACTATGAATGCTGTTGTTATAGGCGTTATTTTAATGCTGGGGCTATCATTGGCCCGTGTAACTGTAATTGTTGCAATGACAATTAGTGCCTTAGTTGCAGGCTTAACTGCAGGCTTGGGCATAAAAGAAAGTGTTGATGCATTTAATTCAGGCCTTTCAGCCGGGGCTGAAATTGCATTAAGTTATGCCATGCTTGGCGCGTTTGCAGTCGCTATTTCTAAGTCTGGACTAACACGAATCCTTGCCGACAAATTATTAGATAAAGTAAACGCAAAAGGTAGCACTAACCAAACGTTTTTGAGCTACTTTATTTTATTAATTATTTTAGGGTGTGCTATTTCTTCGCAAAACTTGGTACCAGTACATATTGCGTTTATCCCTATTTTAATACCTCCCTTACTTGTTGTTTTTAATCAATTAAGATTAGATAGACGCGCAATAGCATGTATTTTAACGTTTGGGTTAGCTACCTCTTACATGGTACTACCATATGGTTTTGGTGGTATTTACTTGTACTCAATACTGCATAAA
Source organism: Pseudoalteromonas sp. MMG006 (assembly GCF_018101025.1). NCBI lineage: Bacteria > Pseudomonadati > Pseudomonadota > Gammaproteobacteria > Alteromonadales > Pseudoalteromonadaceae > Pseudoalteromonas > Pseudoalteromonas sp. MMG006. Next base: position 18,225 of record NZ_JAGJEJ010000017.1, on the reverse strand, counting down.
AACTTGGTTGATAACGGACTTAATATAGTCAATACACAAGTACCAATGGCCATGATTATTCCTGCAATTGGTATGTTTATAGGCTTACTCATCGCGGTATTTATTACTTACAGAAAACGCCGCGAATACAATGCCGTGCCTTTAACTACACAAACTAAAAACTCAGACATTGAAAACCCTAAAAAAGTCATGATAGTTGGCTTATTTGCAGTGCTTTCTTCACTTGTTGCGCAAAACTTAAGTGGCTCAATGATTTTAGGCGGCTTAGTCGGTGTAATGATATTTAGTGTATTTGGTGTAGTTAAATGGGAAGAAAATGGCGACGTATTTAGTAAAGGCGTTGCAATGATGGCCATGATTGGTTTTATTATGATTTCTGCACAAGGCTTTGCGTCTGTTATGCAAGCAACCGGCGACGTTGCAAGTTTAGTTCACAGCGGTGCCGCTCTTTTTGATGGCAATAAACCATTAGCTGCAGGTGTTATTTTGCTAGTAGGCTTATTAATAACAATGGGAATTGGTAGTTCATTTTCTACAGTGCCTATTATTGCCACCTTGTTTGTCCCTTTATGTTTAGACCTTGGTTTTTCTGTTATGGCAACCGCAGCCCTTGTCGGTACAGCTGGTGCATTAGGTGATGCTGGCTCTCCCGCATCGGATTCAACACTTGGCCCAACATCAGGTCTAAATGCTGACGGCCAACACGATCATATTAGAGATTCTGTTATTCCAACTTTCATCCACTTTAACATCCCACTGATTATATTTGGTTGGATAGCCGCCATGGTACTTTAAGTAAGCCTTAAATGAGGTATGGGTCGGCCATACCTCTCCTATCTTTGTACAACACTCTTTTGATTAATCTTTTTTATTTTCTTTATAGCTCAGATTATTTCATATAAAAAATTAGTATGATGTGTTCTTTTGGTATGAAAATATAAGTACCATAAAGTTACTTATATTTAACTAAATAACTGTAACTATACAGCCAAGTTATTCTTTAAATCCATTGAGCATTTTATCGCAAACTACTGGTGTTGGCCTATGATCGTCATCAACCGCTACAAAAGTAAAGCTGCCACTTATTGCTGAGTGCTTATCATCTTTATGCATAGTCTCTAATAAAATATCTACATCTACCTTTAAGCTCGTATTACCAACATGCACGACTTTTGCTATTAACTCTGCAAACGTACCCGCCGGTATTGCCTCTTTAAAATCAACACGGTCAGAAGAAATAGTTACTAACGGCTTTCTACAAAAACGAGTGGCTGCAATAAAAGCCACCTCGTCCATCCAGGCTAAAGCATCACCACCAAAAAGTGTATTATGGTGATTAGTGCGACCCGGAAACACTGTTTTAGTAACCGATGTAGTTGAATCTTCTATTCGTTGTGCAATTACAGCATCACGCTCAATGTTAGTCATAGTCTCTACTTTTTATTCGCAAGAGTATCTTGCATTAGTAATGCTGGATCTAGGCGCTCACCTTTCCAGTTAAAACGCCAATCTAAATGTGGGCCAGTAACACGGCCTGTTGCACCAATTTCAGCTACTTTATTACCTTGAACAATTTTATCACCTACTTTTACATCTAACTTGCTCAAATGAATATAAGTAGAGGTAACACCATGTCCATGATCAATAATTAAAGTACCGCCTGAATAATATAAATCAGGCTCAGCATATACTACAGTTCCACTTATTGGCGCATACACAGGGGAGCCTGTTTTATTAGCTATATCTAACCCAAAGTGAGGTCTGCGCGGCTCGCCATTAAAATAACGCTGGCTACCGTAAACACCTGAAATACGCCCTTCAGCAGGCTTTAAAACAGGGTCTAAAAAGTATTCTAAGTCTGAATTTACTTCGCGCGCTTTACGCACGGCTAAAGCTTCGCGACTAATACGGGCGCTTACTTCTTTTGGTGGCGACACATACTTTTTTGCCACACCTGTAATTTTGTCAATTTTATAATCGCGCTTTGTTATTGCTAAGTGTTGAGTATGCTCTTTTCCAGAGCTGTCTATCCACGTTAACGTATGAGTTGTATCTGCATCACGCCCAAAGCCAAATACAAAGTCACCGTTTTTAGAAAGCTTTAACTCGGTGCCATCTAAATTTACCGATTTTGCATTATCTAACTTACCGGTAACTAAACCACCCTGCGTAAGGTGTCCTTTTAGTTCAAGCGCCATTGCGTTAAAACTTGCAGAGGTAATAAGTGCAGTAGCCAAAAGAGTTTTAAGCATAACTAATCGATCCTTTTCCAACGCCTTCATAAGCCGTTATTTTTACGTCTTTATCAGGGTATTGAGCTTTTACTTGGCCAGCTACGTGCTCAGCAATACATTCAACCGTAGTATCAACAGGTAAAATATCGCAGCGAGATTCACTAATAGCCATTTCAAAATAGCCTTGAGCAGATGTATAGGCAAAACATACGTCATCAGATTTAGCTGATACGTGTTTTAAATCTTTAGCGTAAATTTGATCTTCACTTGTGGCTAGGTAAATATCTTCCCACTTTTGAGACCATTCTTTTTGCAAGCGAGGCATAGAAATACCATCAAGGCTAATACCTATTTGTGAACGATGGCCATGAATAATACGCTGACAATTACCATCGTGCTTTTTAAGCCCGTGACTATAATGATAATAAAAACTTTGGCTATGCTCAGGCTTGAGTTCAAGCTCAATTTTTTCAATGTTATCTGGTAATTTAGGTAAAATAGTCGCAATTAAAAATTCTGTTACCGATTCAACATTTACTTGCTCTGCATCTATCATGCAATAAGCTTGATGAGGAGCACTCATTGCTAAATGCTTGTTATCACCAAACGTGCAATCAAGTGTTTTGTGATTTTCAAATTCATTAACTGAGCCTGTAAGACCTGATGGAATAGCTAAACGATGATCAATACAGTCATCAATAATGCCTTTGATTTGCTTTTTAACTAAGCCAAAGTCTAATACCATAGACTCGTCGTTTAGCTTACCGTGCAAAGTTAAATCAACAATCCAGCTCTCGCCAACGGCGCCGCGTTTGTTACATAAGTAAGAAAAATCAATCACTGTTAGTGAGTTAACAAAAAGGATCATAAACTTCCTTTAAACTGGTTATAAGTCAGGGGTAATTATAATGATTTCTGATTGTAATTGCGCGGTTTTATAGTGCAAAAACCAATCGCGCTGATTGATTGGTGATAAAACACCCAATAATTTGATTTTTTAACTGCTCCGAGTTGTTTAGCGTACAAGTGTACGCTAAAGTACTTGGCAATTTCTAAGCGAAGATAAGTGTTATGGAACCTAAAAATAGCTATACAAAAGAAGAGTTGATCCTTTGTGGTCAAGGTGAAATGTTTGGTGAAGGCAACTGCCGTTTACCAAGCGACAACATGTTAATGATGGACCGCATTACTTCTATTACTGCTGATGGCGGAAGCCATGGTAAAGGCGAAATTATTGCTGAGCTTGATATTGACCCGAGCCTTTGGTTTTTCGATTGTCACTTTAAAGGTGACCCTGTAATGCCTGGTTGTTTAGGCCTAGATGCAATGTGGCAGCTAGTTGGCTTTTACTTAGGTTGGTCTGGTGGCCCTGGTCTTGGTCGTGCACTAGGTGTGGGCGAAGTTAAATTTACAGGCCAAATATTACCAACCAATAAAAAAGTAACTTACCGCCTTGAAATGAAACGCGTAATTAAACGTAAACTGTTTATGGGCGTAGCAGATGGTACTGTAGAAGTAGATGGCCGAGTGATCTACGAAGCAAAAGATTTAAAAGTGGGCTTATTTCAAGACACTAGTGCGTTTTAATTTATTAAATTGCTAAACAAAAAGGCCTCCATTTGGAGGCCTTTTTGCTTTAATTCGATTGTGATTAATTAGGTTTTGTACATGTTGCGGTTTTCAATCGCTTCACGCCAACCCCCTAACCACTCTGACTTAGGATCGATTTGTTGATAAGGGCATAGCTCTTTAGAGCGACCAGCTAAACCTGCTTTAAAACCTTGAGAATGAGCTCTTTCTAAACGATCTCTTTTCTGTCTCTTCATCGGTAATATCCTCACCTTTTTATTTGTATATTTTTTGTAGCATTAGTGAAATCTACAATTAATGAATAGTTAATAAAAATGTAAAATTCAAATAGCAAAAGCAATTAAATTGTTTGACATTAACTAAGCTGCTGATGCAAAAATGAATTAACATTTAAAAAAGTAAGTGGTCATGCAACATTTAATTTGACCGGTTTTATGCTAAATATAATGCGACTTAATAATCGCTAAAATGTACTTAAGTACACAAATTACGACTCGCCTATTTTCACTTAGTTCCAAACAAAATTGTAACTGTGACATTATTATTTCTAGCTAATAAAAATTCTATATTGAATTAATTTTGTACAATTTAAATTTATACTTGATTATTTAAATTCGATCGGTCTATATTGTACTTAACAAAAAACAACCAGTTTATTTATCTATGCAAAGTAATGATCAAACGCGTGTAAGGCGTGGCCGCCCACCTAAAGTGCCACGTGAAAACGCGGACACAAAAGCGCTTTTAATAAGAACAGGGCTTGAAACACTTACCGAGTTTGGCTTTAGTGCTACAGGCTTAGATACAATTTTAAAAAAAGCAGCGGTCCCCAAGGGCTCTTTTTATCACTACTTTAAAAGTAAGGAAGCGTACGGTATAGCTTTAGTAGATGCCTACGACACCTACTTTATTGCTAAGCTAAATCATCATTTAAAAGATGAGGCCACGCCCCCTTTAGAGCGCATTGTTAATTTTACGCAAAGTGCCATTAAAGGCATGCAAAAATACGAATTTAAACGTGGTTGTTTAGTTGGTAATTTAAATCAAGAACTTAACCACTTAAGTGACGATTTTAAAATACGCTTAATGCAAAGCTATGTTACGTGGCAAAAACACCTTGAGTTGTGTTTAAACCAAGCAAAACAACAAGGCACTATTGCTAATAACGTTAACACCTCTTTGATGAGCGAGTACTTTTGGATTGGTTGGGAAGGTGCGGTTATGCGCGCTAAACTTACCAAAACAAGTACCCCACTGACTTTGTATACAGAAATGTTTTTACGCGCATTACTAACTTAATGCGCTTTTTATTCACACATTAAAAGACGATCGGTCTAAAAGGATATCTCATGAGCAACCCAATTAAAGCCGTTGTTATTAACAAAGACGAAAATAACTATAGCGCTACTTTAACAACTATCGAAAACAGTGATTTACCAAACGAAAATGTATCGATAGATGTGCTTTACAGTACGCTTAACTATAAAGATGGATTAGCTATTACTGGTAAAGGCCCAGTTGTGCGAACCTTCCCTATGGTGCCTGGCATTGACTTAGTAGGGAGTGTTACTAAGTCCACCAGCGATGAATTTAAAAGTGGCGATCATGTTATTTTAAATGGCTTTGGTGTTGGCGAAAAACATTGGGGTGGGCTTGCTCAAAAAGCGGCACTAAATAGTGATTGGTTAATTCCTGTTCCCGCTGCAATTTCACCAAAACAAGCTATGCAAATAGGCACCGCAGGATACACTGCAATGCTCAGTGTTATCGCGCTTGAAAAACAAGGTATTACTCCAAGCTCAGGCGAAGTACTCGTAACCGGTGCTAATGGTGGTGTGGGTAGCTTTGCTATTTATTTATTAAATCAACTTGGCTTTAGCGTAACGGCTGCAACAGGCAGATTAGATCAAAGCGATTATTTAAAAGCGTTAGGGGCTTCGCAAGTAATACATAGAAACGAGCTTTCAAACCCAGGCAAACCATTGCAAAAAGAGCGCTTTGCTGGCGCAATAGACTCTGTAGGAAGCCATACACTCGCCAACATATGTGCCTCATTAAAATATGGTGGCGTTGTTACAGCATGTGGACTCGCCCAAGGCATGGATTTACCCGCATCAGTTGCGCCTTTTATTTTACGTGGTGTATCGTTAATTGGTATTGATAGCGTAATGCGCCCTAAAGCTGATCGAGTAGAAGCGTGGAATAAATTAGCCACATTAGTTAAAGCAGATTACCTTGATAAAATCTCTAGTGAAATCACGCTAGATCAAGTAATTGATAACGCTGAGTTACTTATGCAAGGCAAAATTCGTGGCCGTGTAGTAGTTAATTGTCAAAGTTAGGCTAATTATCCTGTTAAAGCCTCGGTATTAAATTTATAATACGCTTTGTATTTTTAATAACGAGGCAACACCTATGAGCAACCAAGAACTTTTCAGTAATAATCCACTGCAAGGCGTAAAATTAGAACAAGTGGTTGAAGAGCTGGTTGAACAATATGGGTGGGAACTTCTTCACGCTTATTTGCAACTTAATTGTTTTAAAAACAATCCAGACATTAAATCTGCCGTAAAATTTTTGCGTAAAACCCAATGGGCACAAGAAAAGGTAGACAATTTTTACCTTTACCGTCTTAAAAACCTACCTAAACCGGACGATGTTCAGTACGAATTGCCACCACGCGATAGAGTGATCCCTGAGGATCACAAACCAGGTGAACCGTGTGAGCTTAGCTTTAGTGATGCAAAACGTATCATGGAAAAAAAGGCAACTAAACAACGTGCCCGCGCTCGTAAACAACGCTCTAATGCAAGCAACCCTTGGGGTAACTAAGCTTTAGTGAAAAATTTAAACTAAAAAGCCAATTTATATTGGCTTTTTTTGTGGGTAAATTTTGCTTAAGTAGTAAATTGTATAAAGCGAATCACTTTTAATTTAATAGCCTCTTTTTCTCCAAAAATCATTTTCAGAGCCTTGTTGTTCAAGAGCTATATTAAACGTTTTATCTGCAATAACTTTATTATTTAATGTAAGCGTTAATCGCCAATCACCGAGTTTATTTTCAATAGGCTCCCACAATGTATCACCTAAATAAAAGTGCCAGTCGTTGTCTTTAACGTATACAACTCCATCAAACGGAGCCATTACCTCGCCCTCTTCATTAGGTATATCAGGATGATAAATACAAAAATGGAGCTTTTCGCCTTTGGCTTTTTTAATATTAACTATTAAACCAAACTCCACATCAAGTTTGGCAGTAACATTAGTTGTAAATTGCTCAATTTGCGGTAACGCTTTGCTTTTGCTATCCCACGTTGAGTAAATCCCATAACTTTGAATAGAAACCTCAGGTTTAGACTTTGCCATAACTTATATTTATTACCTTAGAGTGCTAATAAGCTGATTTTATAACAGTTAAGTCAATAGTAAAATCCAACTCATTACTAATCTGTTTAATGTTGACTTATTTTTACACATTGCTTGCACAATATTATTTAAAAGTGACTTATCTAAACTCATGACTTTTAATAATGATCAATACGACTCTTTACCTAAGCTCAAAGTCTAAATATGTGACAATGCTATTCGTTGTTATGCTTTGCTTACTATTTATAGATACAAGCATTGCGAATGAGAATAAATATAACGCAATACTTAACATCGAAGATGACACTATTTTTATTAGCGCTACCCTTCCTGTATCAGTGTTTTACAACGTGGATAATAACCAAAATGGTATAATTTCTATTGATGAATTTAATACACATAAAAGAAGGATAAAACGAAAAATACACACGCACTTATATTTAAGCAATCAACTTTATAAATTTACTGTTAAAGAGCTTAAAATCACCCCTAATGCAGTAAAAGTTAAAAATGCTGGCATTAACACTCTAGCCCTAAGTGGTAAATTTACGATGCCTATTATTACAAAAAACTTAAAATTAAATATGAAATTATTTAGTCACAATAAGGCTGATAGCAGGTACTTAATCACTACAAAAAGCAACCAAAAATCGTTACATCAATTTACGATTTCTCAAAGTTCACCTTTTAACTCGATATTTAATGATGAGTTGTAAATAATTAAAAGTATTGAGTTTAAAATTAATAATGCTCTGTATTGTTATAGATTCAACTTTGCAAAAGCTTTGGATTCTTAGGAAAAAAGTGATCGCCTTGTTTAGCGCATAGCTCAAACTCGCGGGTATTTTTATACGGTAGTTTCATAAACCCAGCAACCCCCACATCAGTAATATTAACGGCGTATTGCATCAACTTATTAAGTAGGCGCTTAAATTCTACCTCTTTAGTAGAGTCTAATAGTCGGTAGTAATGGTGAATCTTCATTCTATCGGGCAAAGCTTCAAAAATAATACACCCTGTATGATGAATCTGATTTAGCTCAAATACGCATTTAATCACTTTTTTAGGCAACTGCAGTTGCTCGTCTGGGTCTTTACCATCTTCAAAGTAGGAATGTGGTCGAGTTATTTCATTTGCTTTCATGCTTACTATTTCGTAATCAAGCTCTGGTAAGCTATCAAATTTAAATGCCCCGGTACCGTCCCGCTCTAATTGAATAGTTTTACGTGCATCAAACAAACAACATTTAAAAAGCCCCTTTTGGCTAATACCTTGTGCAAGCATTACCGTGTTGTTTATTGCATCTGTAAATGCATTTGCGAGTGTTTCGTCGTGCATAATAAGTGACGACTCAACAAATAAAGAGTCATCTTTCCAATGAAAACTCAACCCCCCTACTACAGGGTATTTAGCTAAACGGCTAATAGACGCTAAAAAAGCCTTTTCGGTATCGCCGGTATCGAACAAAAATTCTTTATAATAACGGTCAAGCTGTGCATCGTTTACATCTAATAGCTGTTGTTTATGATCTGCTTGGCGTAAAAACTGTTTACGTGAGCTATAAACTACCGTGTCAGGCTTATCGCCATCACCAAACCAATATGGGATAGCAGGTCGTGACTGTTGGGGTTTTATTTCTGGTAAATAGGCTTTGGCCATAGTGGTAATATTACGCATAAAGTAATCGCCTGCACCATCACGCTCTTCTTTATTTTTCGAAAGCATGCCATCAATCACTTTAGCCAGCTCTTTAGGTAGCCCTAAACTACTCGCAGGAATAGCTTGCGCGCCGAAACGACATGATTGCGCCGAGGCGAGCGCATATAAAGTTGCTGCTACACCTTGCTCATCAAAACGCGGAGATGACTGTTCCCCCGACATTTGTGCTTCGCCAATAAAGTACACATCCCCCATACGCGCATTAGTTGTACTTAAATCTCCCGACATTAAATCCATAAAGTTACTGGCAATAGGCTCACCGTTACTATCAACCTGTGCATAAACAGAGCTTCCCCAATCAACAAGTGAAAGCGCATCGGTTTTTTCATCCCACACAAGGTTAGAAGGCTTAATATCGCCATGCACAATAGGCTGCGGGCTAATACCATTTTTATGGCTACGTAAATCAACTAAAACATTACGAAGTCTCAAGGCAAGCGCCATTATTTGCGCCGCACTAAAGCGCCCTTTTTTTAAAGATACTTTTTCAAGGTCTTCGCCAATCGCGCGTGCCATCATTAAAATGCCTTGCTTTTTAATGCGCTCAAAGGCGTAAAAGCTGGGCACTAACGGATTGTTAATTTGTGAGAGCATATACGCTTCGTCTTCAAGGCGAACGCGTACACTTTGGGCAAGCGTAATGCGCGAGAACTTAAAAACCCAAGGTAAGCCGTTATCGTCATCACCGGCAAACACAAAGCCAAAGGCACCAGAGCCTATCATTTCTACATTTTTGTAACCAAGCAACGTTAATTGTTTAATACAAATGTTAAGCCACTGACGATGCTTTTTAGCATCGCGGTGCGAAAGCAAATAAACAGATTGCTCTTCGTTAATGTAAAAATTGCGAATTTCTTTGGCTTTCAATACAGACTCTCTAATTGAGTGATTTGTGTAGAATTTTTTAACACGCTGATTATTAGTTTTATATAAAGATATTACAATAGCTTGCAACGTAGTTTTTAAATTACAAAACAGAGTTTGTGTTTAAATAATTACAATTAAACAACAAATGTTGCATCCAAAAAATTTACTTAGCCGTATTTAATTTAACAGCACTGAATAGTAAGCATATTAAATAGGGATTTTAAGCATGAAAACATTAGCGATTTTAACTATGGGCACTTTATATAGCGGTTATGTTCATGCCAATATAGAAAAGCTCACTGTATATGGCCACCGAGATGGGTTAATTGGTGAGTCAATCAGCGCATCTAGCGGCATTATTGGCCAAGGAGAAATAGAGCAGCGCCCTATGTTAAGAAGCGCCGAAATGTTAGAGCTAATACCGGGTATGGCGGTTACTCAACACAGTGGCTCAGGTAAGGCTAATCAGTATTTTATTAGAGGCTTTAATTTAGATCACGGTACCGACTTTGCCACCAGCATAGATGGCATGCCCATTAATATGCGAAGCCACGGACACGGCCAAGGCTATACCGACCTAAATTTTATCATTCCTGAATCTATTTCAACAATTAACTATCAAAAAGGCTCATATAGCGCAAGCCAAGGCGATTTTTCAGCAGCAGGTAGCGCACAGTTTAAATTGGCTGATAACCTAAAGCATCAACAAATAGAACTAAGCATAGGAGAGGACAACTATAAACGTGCTCTTGTACTTGGCTCTACTAATTTAACAAAAGGTAAAATTATTGCAGCGGCAGAATGGGAAGGCTACGACGGCCCTTGGGATGATATAAACGAAGACGTAAATAAAAAAAATGCCCTACTACGCTATGTAGGTAAAGCTTTTAATGGTGACTTATCAATAACTGCTATGGCATACGACAATACTTGGAACTCCGCAGATCAAATTCCACAGCGTGCTGTCTCGCAAAATTTAATATCTCAATTAGGCTCACTTGATACCACACTTGGCGGTAGCTCTAGCCGTTATAGCTTATCGAGTAACTGGCAAGGAGCTCATATAAAAGCCAGCGCTTATGTAATTAATTACGATTTAAACTTGTATTCTAATTTTAGTTATTTTTTAAATGATCCAATTAATGGTGATCAGTTTAATCAGCAAGATAGCCGCAATATTTATGGCTCCAATATAAGCTATCAGTTTGAAACTAAAACATTAGATACAAACATGCTACACACAGCAGGGATTGAGCTTCGACACGACGACATAGATAACGTAGGACTTTATAACACGCAAGCAAGAGATCAACTTAGCACTATAAGGCAAGATGCACTAAAGCAAACCAGCTACTCAAGCTTTTGGGAGTCTAAATTTTTACTTAACCCAAAACTACAGGCTACAGCAGGTGTCAGGTACGACTACTTTGATACAAACGTGACCAGTATTACTGGTGCAAACTCAGGTAAAGCAAACGATGATTTAGTCAGTTTTAAAGGAAGTTTAAATTACCGCTTTACTGATTTACTCGCTGCATATGCTAATTGGGGTCAATCTTTTCATTCTAATGATGCGCGTGGCTCTACAATTAATATTGACCCAGTTACAGGTGATCAAGCAGAGCAAGTAGACTTATTAGTAAAAAGTGAAGGCGCTGAAATTGGATTACGATTTGCCGATGAGCAAAAATTTAATTTATCAGCTGCACTTTGGTGGTTAACACTCGACTCAGAACTATTATTTGTAGGTGATGCCGGTAATACAGAGCCCAGCGATGCGTCTAAACGCTATGGCTTAGAAATGAGTGCTTATTACTGGATTAACGACAAATTCAGTATCGATTTAGAAGCCTCTTTTACCCATTCACGCCTAGATATCAACGACGATAATGATTACATTGAAGGCGCTGTACCTGTTGTAGCAAGTACAGGTTTAAATTGGCACTTGAGTGAGCAATGGCAATCATCAATTAGAGTACGCCATATTGGCAAACGTACATTAACAGACGATGGCGATAATCGCTCAGAGCCCTTAACGGTTGTTAATAGATCAGTTAGTTATAAGCAAACCCACTGGAAAGTAGACTTTGAATTACTCAACTTATTTAACAGTACCGACCACGATATAGACTACTATTATGCTTCGCGGTTACCGGGTGAGCCAGCACAAGGCGTTGAAGATAATCACTTTCATCCAATAGAGCCTAGAACAGCGCGATTAACACTCAGTTTATTGTTTTAATATTCTTAAGAATACATTGGTGCTGTATATAAAAACAGTACTACTATAAACTAGTCCTTACCTGCTAAATTTTGTACAAAACCAGTAAGTACCGGTAAATAGATATAAACACTCATTTTTTAGTTAACAATACGAATTTGATCAACTGAATTTACATCAACGTGTGTTTGATAATAATATTTATTGGTTCTCCTGCCCTTACTTAAAAAGTCGATAGTTACTCGCTTCGCTTCACCTGTCACTTCAATTGTTTTATCAATAAAAAATGTGTCGGCTGGTTGTCCGTATTTTTCTGTGAGTTTATCAGCTACTTTTGAATCAATTACAATGGTAATAGCGCGTCGATCACGGTAGTCATTTTCGGTATTTAAAAAAACGTCACCGTACTGCGAGCCCGCAGTTTTAATATAAAACTTAAATGTACCACTAATACCTTGTGGCGCGCTCTGCTCCGAAAGCGCTATTAAGTTCATATTTGCAGTAGTGCCTTCGCCAAGCACTAAGTGTTAGTACACTTAAAAGAGTAAGGTATTTCAAGATATAACATCCATTTTTATAAGTAGATGTTAATATTATCATTTATAAACTTTAAGTTTCTATAAAAGAAACAAGTTTAGCCCAGTTCGGGGCAAAATTAATTATATTTTAAAAGTATTCGTTAAGGCGCATTTCGCTGAGAAGGATCTGTTTTAAAGCTTTTTAACAGTTTATGCGGGTCTTCATTTTCACTGTGCTCTTTTGCAGCTTTTGCCCACCAAACCATCTGTGAAAAAGTACGATGAAAATAATTAAACCACGAAGATTGTTCTTGCCCAGTTTGTACACAGCCGTCATCATTAAAAACTTCTTGTGCTTTTGGTACGTGGATCATTGCAGATACAGGTAAGCAGCCCAGCTCAGATAAAAATGTGCGCATGCTTATTGCAGCTCTTGACCCGCCCCATTGCCCAGCAGAATAAGTAACAATGGCACTGGGTTTGTACGAAAAGAGTGAACTACCAAAGTGATTAAGTAAGTCGCTCAGGGCTGGGCTCATACTATGGTTATACTCAGGGCTAACCATTACATAGCCATCAGCCGCTTTAATCTTGTCGGCTAAGGTGTTGAGCATAGAAGGCGCCTTACCTTGTGCATACGCAAAGTGAGGCTTAAAAACTTGCTCATTTGGGTAATCAAGTGCATCTATTAGTTCAAACTCGTGCTCTGAATACTGCTCATTTAAACATTCAATACAGGCTTTAGCTACACGCTCACCTAGGCGCGCGGGTCTCGGAGGAGTGCTATCTCTCACGGTGCCTAAAAAAACCAAAAATTTCATATAACTTCTCCATTTGTATTTATATACAACAGTATTAGCCTAACATTTTTTATTAGATGGTTTTAAGTTACCTACTATTTATTGGCTTTCAAAATAAAACGAAAAAAGTAATAAAATTTTAGATATGTAAGACCGGCTGCTGGACCACCAGGAGATCACCAAGGGCCGACACCAGGTAAACACTCTGACAAACATTAAAAGAGGTTATTATGTTTATAAAAAATATTGTTTAAGCTTGTTTGGTATAGCTTTACTTGCAGCACCTAAATTTTTAAATGCGCATTCAGGACCGTTAAATGCTCTTGCAGTAAAGGCCTGCACTAATAAAGTTACATCTCAATCGTGTAAATACGAAGGCGGCCATAATGATTTATATATCTGCAGCTGCTAATTATCGATATTGTTTATAAAACGTATTAACTGTTTTTTATATGCCACATTTTTACGCTACCAAATAAGTAAAATAACCCATAAATACAGCAAATTATCGAGCTTATAATCCAAAATTGAATAGAGTTGTGGTGAATTATTTGGCTTGTAGTTAAAAAAGGAATGATTAAACCCGCAATACCGCGCACTAAATAAATTGCGGTGATTAATACCAAGGCTGTTTTTAGTAGTGGCAGTTTTAAGATAACACCTGCACCTGAGAGCGCATATAAGCCCCAAATAGCAATAATAACTGAAATAGCTAAAGTTATATAAGTAGGATACGTACTTCCCTGCTCTGCCAGTTGAGCTATTTGCTCACCAGCACCCAAAAAGCGATACCAGTCAGGGCCTCCAAAAATACAGGCAACATGTAAAAGCGAAGCTATAAAGCTTAAAGCACTCGCTGCAATTAAAAATCTATTTTTTTCATGTGGTTTGCACAATTTAGTGGCTCATGTAGGCAACAAAGCCAATCAATAGCACGTAAAAGCTAAAACCAAGTAAACAAATTAAAAATGTACTTTTAGATTTATTAGCCTTAAACGACACATAGTCGCTAACATCACTTTTAAATTTACCTAAGGTGGCTACTTTTAAGATAGCGCAACCTGTTGAGTAAATTAAAAAGCCCAAAATGGTTTCTATCATTAACCAAATAAAAATATCAAACGCAATACTCATACTATTCATCCATTTAACAACGTTAATAAAAGCTTACCAAAAAACACTGTATTTACCAGCCAATCACTCAACTAAGATGTAACAACAAATTTTGTTAACCCAATTAATTGACCCGATTCAGTGACTACTTTTATTTGCCATTTTCCTTGAGAGTTTTTAGGGAAATTTACTTTATGTGTCCACGCTCTATAGCCTTGCTTGCGCCCCCCATTAATATTTAAGGTGATTCTGTCGACTTCTTTTTTATTGTGTATCCACACATGAAATATTTTTTCATTTAAACCCCGAGGTGCTTTAACAGCAGTCCACGAATATAAACCTTCGTGATGAAGTGTATATAAATCAAGCTTATTAATACTCCCTATCGGCTTTTTATGTTCTAGATCGACTTTATGGGCCAATGTAATATCTGTTAGGCGTAGTGCTGCTGGTGGTACAAAGCTGCGTAATTGCCAAACGCTCGCGCTTACTGCACATAACATCAACACTAAAATAGGAAAACGCCACCAACGTACATTAGGCATTAAATTATTAAAACTCGGCAAAGTGATCAGTACAGAAGTAACTAAAGCAATGGCTAAACTTTGACTTGTAGTTAAATTTAATAAAATAGGAAGTGTTACCAGTAATACAACAAATAATGCAAAGTTGTGAAATACCGTAAATAGAGTGCGGTTTCTGGCTAATTTTTTATAATAAAGCGGGTCTATAACCGACACTACCGCACATAAAACAATAAGCGATGTAAAAATAGCTTGCGGATGATCCCACTGCGTAACCGCTAAAAAAAAGGGCAATGCAAAAAACAAACTCTCTTGCTGAACCATTTGCAACGCAAAACGCATTACATTAGGCGATACCTCAACTCCAAACCGCTCTTCTACCTTTTCACGCAGCCAATTATCAATAATCAACCAAAACCAGCTTATCAATAACACAATAGCGATAACCTGAGAAAACGACTCTTTTCTATCAACCATTACATAGCTTGCTACACCTGAACAAAATGCCAGTACAGCCAATAATCCTGGCCGCTTTTGCATGGCTTGTATAAATTGCGTGATCAGGTTTTTTAATTTGTTCATCTATTTACTTATGCGTACACAATGTACTTTATTATTAAGAAGTTAGTTAGCAAGTGTAACCAAGTTTAAATGAACGACAGATAGATAACCTGACTTTTTACACATTACGTTATTAATAAAGTAGAGCCCTGAATATTACTCATACACAACATGAATTTAACGCAACAAAACCATCTAGACATCTAAACTGCTATAAACACTACTCTTAACCGCTTACCTATGCGTCTAATTTCAACCTATCTTAAGTGCGAATGCTTAGCCATATTTTATAAATGAATCAAACTCATGTTTTATGTGAAATTATACCGTTTTTATTTAAAGCATAATTTACGTATAAATTACTCATCAACAGCGCTTAGCTAATATCTGCTTTTATAGCTAAGCAGCCGCATTTAAACATTGGCTTTGCCTTTAAATAAAAATTGGATACACAACACCATGAGTAAAAACTTAACCTTTAATATTAAAAGTCAGCGCCTTGATGAGCACTACACGCCATCAACAAATACTCGTATTACCACTAACTTTGCAAACTTGGCACGTGGCCAGCACCGCCAATCTAATTTGCGCAAAGCACTTAACATGATCAACAACCGCTTTAATACGCTTGCTAATTGGGATAACCCAACAGCGGATCGTTATTCAATCGAACTCGAAATTATTTCTGTAGATATTGGCTTAGATGAAAACAGCCAAAGCTTTCCATCAATAGAAATACTTAAAACCAACATAGTAGATAACAAAACGAATAAACGCATAGAAGGCATTGTTGGTAATAACTTTTCGTCTTACGTTCGTGACTACGACTTTAGTGTGCTACTACAGCAACATAATAAAGATAAACCGCAGTTTAGTATTCCTGATAATTTTGGTGAGCTGCATGGTAAGTTGTTTCAGTCGTTCGTGAGCTCTACTACATACAAGCAAAACTTTAAAAAGCCACCGGTAATATGCCTAAGTGTGTCAGATAACAAAACTTATCACCGCACAGCAAACGAGCATCCTATTTTAGGTATTGAGTACCAACCCAACGAATCTTCGCTAACAGAGCAATACTTTAAAAAAATGGGCTTACAGGTTCGTTACTTTATGCCTGCAAATAGCGCAGCACCGTTTGCCTTGTTTTTCTTTGGGGATTTACTTAACGACTACACCAACCTTGAGCTAATAAGCACTATTAGCACCATGGAAACGTTTCAAAAAATTTATCGCCCAGAAATTTACAACGCAAATGCAACGGCAGGTAAAGCTTACAAACCTAACTTAAAAAATGCCGACCATTCACTCACGCAGATTATTTACGATAGAGACGAGCGCAGTAAATTAGCTGCAGAGCAAGGTAAATTTGCCGAAGAGCACTTTATAAAGCCATACCAATCAGTGCTTGAACAATTTACAACGGTAAACATCTAAATTTAATTAAATTATATGGTATCACTTATTATGAAAACTTTATTACCTACCTCTACAGCAGGCAGTTTACCTAAACCTTTATGGCTTGCCGAACCAGAAACTCTTTGGTCACCATGGAAGTTACAAAACGATGAACTAATAGAAGGCAAAAAAGACGCGCTGCGTATTGCGCTTCATGCACAACAATTAGCAGGCATTGACATAGTTAGCGATGGTGAACAAACACGCCAGCATTTTGTAACTACATTTATAGAACACCTTAACGGTGTTGATTTTGAGAAACGCAAAACAGTAAAAATACGCGACCGATACGATGCAAGTGTACCAAGCGTAGTGGGCCCTGTTAGCCGCCAAAAACCTGTATTTGTAGAAGACGCTAAGTTTTTACGTTCGCAAACTAACCAACCTATTAAATGGGCACTCCCTGGCCCAATGACCATGATAGACACACTGTATGACGACCATTACAAAAGCCGCGAAAAACTAGCGTGGGAATTTGCTAAAATACTCAACCAAGAAGCCAAAGAGCTTGAAGCGGCAGGCGTTGATATTATTCAATTTGATGAGCCCGCGTTTAATGTATTTTTCGATGAAGTAAACGATTGGGGCATTGCGTGTTTAGAGCGCGCAATTGAAGGATTAAAATGCGAAACCGCTGTACATATTTGTTACGGCTACGGCATTAAGGCCAACACGGATTGGAAAAAAACATTGGGCAATGAATGGCGCCAATACGAAGAAGCCTTTCCTAAATTACAGCAATCGAATATTGATATTATTTCACTAGAGTGCCACAACTCACACGTCCCTATGGATTTACTCGAACTGATCAGAGGTAAAAAAGTAATGGTAGGTGCTATTGATGTTGCCACCAATGAAATAGAAACACCTGAAGAAGTAGCCGCCACTTTACGAAAAGCCCTAAAATTTGTAGATGCCGACAAGCTCTATCCGTGTACAAACTGCGGCATGGCTCCACTATCACGCGAAATTGCTGATGCTAAACTCAATGCCCTAAGTAAAGGCGCAGAAATAGTAAGAAAAGAGCTATTAAAAAACTAGCTTTGAAATACAAATTATAAACAATAACTGCTGTGGCAGCATGCCATGGTAAAACCCATAAAAATGCTGCATCAATTAAAACCTTCTAAAGAACAAAGTTTAGATTGGATATTTAATTTTTATTGAAAAGCTCTAACCTGTTTTTATAAGCAGAGGACGGCTATGTATTAAAAAAAAAGCTGCTCATTATGAGCAGCTCTTTTATACATATCATAC
>NZ_JAGJEJ010000016.1:0-102320 GCF_018101025.1 Pseudoalteromonas sp. MMG006 | reverse complement strand
GTTGGTTTTGTAAAAAAGCCCTGGCATTAGCCGGGGCTTTTTGTGTTTGGGGCTATAAGTTTTAAGTGGTAGGTTTTCAGCTATCAGCAACTCGCAGTGGGGCTGAACGCCGTAGCTTGGATTGAGTCTAGGACACCCGAAGAGAAAAGAACGCAAAGAATATACTGGCATTAAGTTTATACCACCATAAAAGAATGCCACCAACATATGCTAACGGGAGATTAATTTCCAAATTATTTCTTTAGAGGATTTGTGGGAGAGTGAGTTTTATTATGTTTGTGGTTTATTGGACTATTGTTTAGTTTATGGTTCTGCTCAACTGTGTATCACCATACAGTAAGTTTTTTATAAGCTAGTGTTCTGTAAAGAATTTATCAACTATAAACTATCTACCCATTTGATAGTTAGTAAGGTTTTGTTAACTCATAAGTCTCTAATCTATTATTATAAAAAGAATGTGCCGATTGAGATGAGAATAAGCCCTTGCAAGCGCAAAGGCTTCTCTTTTTTATACTGACTTAGTTACCAAATCATTTCTACAAATTCAGGGTGGTCGATATATGGGTTACGATTCCCTTGAAACTCATAAGCGGCTTGGTTTCGGTCCAGCTCCATTTGGCTAACAGGGTCGGCGTTATGCCAGTTAAGTAGCATAGTTACAACCCAGCTCTCGAATACCTTATTACTTGTACCATTAAGCACTGCATTACTTGCAGTTGTGTTATTTTGCCACGAGCTTATAACGTTTTCGTAGCGCGTAGCCATATAAAAATAAGCACGAGCAAAGTCCCCTTTAAACTCATCAATTGGCTCAAATACAGTACCAGAGTAATTTAGTGAGCTTATGGCTGAACCTAATTTGCTGCCGTTAGTTGAAGTAAATGAAGCACTTGATACTTCACCAAACGGAAAATTACTACGCTTTGAGTTTACGTACCCATCTGTGGCATAAATATGATGAACATCGGAATTCATAGGTTCTTTAGTGCCGCCAAACCAGCTTTTAGGAAATGCATGTTCACGATTATAGCAATCTGCCTCACTATTGTATGAACCACACTGATCACTTACAGCACTATAGCTGTAACTGTCTGAACCATTTGGCTTTTCACTGTACATATCGACGATACTGTTATCGCGTTCAAAATATTTATCGCGAGACGAAGAGTCGTAAAAATTCCAAATAGCGCTGTAACCTTGTGAATTATGGTTGTTTATAATGTTATACAGTTCTGTTTTTAATGCATAGCCTGTAAGGCTTTGCGCTGTTACATAATAGCCTGTGGGGGTTGAGGCTGTTTGCTCATTACTATTTTTTTCTGAGTTGCTGTCGGTATTGGGTAAAAAGTTATCTACATAAACTGTTTCTTTACCATCAAACCCGCTTACATCATAAAAGCGCAAGCCTACTTTAATTGTTTTGCTGCTACTTGCTTTATAGCTGTGGCTTATCGTTTGCCACTGATTAGTTTTTGCTTGGTTTGAATAGCCTTGATAGCCATCTATATACAAGCGTGCTTTAACTTTTCCTTCGGTGTGGTAAACATCAACAGAAAATTCATATGTTTTACCTGCTTCAACACTTATTATTTGCAGCAGATCAGTGTTGCTTTGCGTAGCTGTCGTTACATTTATAGCAGCGGCGCTACTACCACTTTTAACTTTACTGGTTGTGCGTGTTAAGCTGATTCCGTTATCGATAGTGCTCCAAGAACTAGGTGTATTGCTTGTCCACTGTTCAAAGCTGCCGTTAGTTACATTTGCGATTGTCGGTAATGCGCTTAATAGTAATGCGGTACCAAGTAATGTATTTGTATATGTCCCGAGTGACATGATCGTTCCTATTTTTTTTGTGAGGCGGTAATATACCTTATATTAAGCGGGTTACAAAATTGTTAATGCATAGTTTCATAAAAAACAACAATTAGTCTTTAAGCTGTTTTTGAAGGTCTTTATATAAATTAATAACTAAATGGAATAACAAAGCAGATTCTATTCTTTTTTTATAAACACATAGCCCGTTATCCTTCATACTTAGAAAACCTCAACAGAGACGCTCTGCAAGAGGGAAACTCATTTTTAACAATGCTTATATTGCATTGTGTTTAATTTTTCAGGGTTATGGGGAATAGATTCATGTTGTTAGGTCAACTAAACGCTGCGGCAAGCCCGCTAACGCAAGAGCAAGTACAGAAGCTGCAAGGCTTAGTGGCTGAACTCAATCCAATTCAACAAGCGTGGGTAAGTGGTTACTTAGCCGCTAATGCTAACTCTGCTGCTTTGGGCGGCCCAGTGGCAAATGCACCTGCTGCTAGCGATGCTGCACCGTTAACAATTTTATATGGCTCACAAACAGGTAACGCAAAAGGCGTAGCAACTAAGCTAAAAGAACAAGCGGAGTCTCGCGGACTCGCTGTTAAGTTAGTAAGTATGTCGGATTACAAACCAACAGCCCTGAAAAAAGAAAAGTTTTTAACCATTGTGGTATCTACTTACGGTGAAGGCGAGCCACCAGAAGATGCCGAAACACTGTACGAATTTTTAACGACTAAAAAAGCGCCTAAATTAGATGGTGTAAAAGTAGCAGTACTTGGTTTAGGTGATTCTAGCTATGAATTTTTCTGCCAAACAGCAAAAGACTTTGAAGAGCGTTTAAATAAACTTGGCGCAGAAACCATTTTTCAGCGTGCTGACCTAGATGTTGACTACGATGATGAAGCTGCAATATGGATCACGGGTGCACTAAATGCATTTGAACCTGATATAAAAGCGCAGCAAGATGCTGCTGGCGGTCAAGTTGTATCAATGCCATTTGGCGCGCCAACGACTGCTGCCAGCCAATACACCAAACAGAATCCGTTTGAAGCAGAGCTTTTAACTGTTCAAAAAATTACTGGCCGCGACTCTACTAAAGACGTACGCCATGTTGAGATTTCGCTTGAAGGTTCAGACATTACTTATACTCCAGGTGATTCGTTAGGTGTGTACTTTTTAAATGACGACGTGTTAGTTGATGAAGTGCTTGAGCTTACTCAAATAGCGGCAACTAGTATTGTAAAAGTAGGTGATGAAGAGCTAAACGTACGCGATGCTCTAATTGAAAAGCTAGAGCTGACTCAGTCATACCCAGGTTTTGTAGAAAAATACGCTACAGCAACAGGTACGCCTGAATTATTAAAGCTTGTAGAAGATAAAGCTGCAATGCGCGCATACATCGAGCCTCGCCAAATATATGATGTCATTCGTCAAAACCCAGCAAAGCTTGATGCGCAAACGCTAGTAGATTGCTTACGTAAATTACAAGCGCGTTTATATTCAATTGCTTCTAGCCAAAGTGAGGTGGAAGACGAAGTACATTTAACACTTGGTTTAGTGCAGTTTGACTCATTTGATAGTGAGCACTTAGGTGGCTGTTCTGGTTATTTAACTCGCCGCGCAGAAGAAGGCTGTAAGGTTAAGGTATTTAGCGAACATAACGACAACTTCCGTTTACCTACTAATGATGAAACACCAATTATTATGGTTGGCCCAGGTACCGGTATTGCACCGTTCCGCGCATTTCTACAAGAACGTGACTCGCGTGAAGCACAAGGTAAAAACTGGCTGTTTTTCGGCAACCCACACTTTACCCAAGACTTTTTATATCAAGTAGAAATACAAGGTTATTTAAAGTCAGGTTTACTTAGTAAAGTAGATGTTGCATTTAGCCGTGACCAGGCTGAAAAAGTATATGTACAAGACAAATTACGCAGTAACAGCAAAGACGTATTTGCATGGTTAGAAGCAGGCGCGCACTTGTATATTTGTGGCGATGCAAACCGCATGGCAAAAGATGTACACAATGCCCTTGTTGATATCATTAAAGAAAACACAGGCAAGAGCAACGAAGACGCAGAGCAATACTTAAAAGACTTACGTAGCGCTAACCGCTATCAGAAAGACGTGTATTAATCACGTTTCTTATTTTATTAACAGCTAGCAGCCGTCACTGTAACAAATTTAGGATTTAAAATGAGCGAACAAGATAAAAACGTAAAACTTTCTGATAATGAGCGTTTGAAAAGAGAAAGTAACTTTTTACGTGGCACCATAGAGCAAGATTTAAAAGATGAAATTACCGGTGGTTTTACAGCCGATAATTTTCAGTTAATACGTTTTCACGGTATGTATCAACAAGATGACCGTGATATTCGTGGTGAGCGTGCAAAGCAAAAGCTAGAACCGCTTCATAACGTAATGTTACGTGCGCGTATGCCTGGCGGTATTATTAAGCCAGAGCAGTGGTTAGCAATCGATAAATTTGCTGATGACAAAACAAGCTACGGCAGCATTCGTTTGACTACACGTCAAACGTTTCAGTTTCATGGTGTATTAAAGCCTAATATTAAAGGTATGCACCAAATGCTTGATAGCGTAGGTATAGACTCTATTGCTACAGCGGGTGACGTCAACCGTAACGTACTGTGTACTACTAACCCTGTTGAATCTGAGCTACATCAAGAAGCTTACGACTGGGCTGCAAAAATTTCTGAGCATTTGCTACCAAAAACGAAAGCGTATGCTGAAATTTGGCTAAATGGCGAAAAAGCAGAAACGACAGAAGAGCCAATTTTAGGCTCTAACTACTTACCACGTAAGTTTAAAACAACGGTAACTATTCCGCCTAACAACGAAGTTGATGTGCATGCAAATGACTTAAATTTTGTAGCAATTGCTGAAAATGGCAAGCTTGTAGGTTTTAACGTCCTTGTTGGTGGTGGCCTTGCCATGACTCATGGCGATACTGCAACGTATCCGCGTAAGGCTGATGACTTTGGTTTTATTACCTTAGACGACACGCTAAAAATTGCAGAACATGTTGTATCTGTGCAGCGCGATTGGGGTAATCGTTCAAACCGTAAAAATGCAAAAACTAAATACACATTAGACCGTGTAGGTGTTGATGTATTTAAAGCAGAAGTAGAAAAACGCTCAGGCGTTACATTTGCACCAAGCCGTCCGTATGAGTTTACTCATCGCGGCGATCGTATTGGTTGGGTTGAAGGCATTGATGGTAAGCACCACTTAACGCTATTTATTCAAAGCGGCCGTATTTTAGACTACCCAGGTAAGCCGCTTAAAACAGGGTGTCGTAAAATTGCAGAAGTTCACCAAGGTGATATGCGTATGACGGCAAACCAAAACCTAATTATTGCGGGTGTACCTGCAGATCAAAAAGCAGTGATTGAAGAAATTGCCCGTAATCACGGCCTAATTGATGATAAAGATACCGAGCAACGTAAAAACTCTATGGCATGTGTAGCATTACCAACATGTCCGCTTGCTATGGCTGAGGCTGAGCGTTACTTGCCAAGCTTAATTGAAAAAACCGAAGCACTGCTAGCTAAACACGGTATTCCGGATGACAGCATTATTATGCGTGTTGTTGGTTGTCCTAATGGTTGTGGCCGCGCAATGCTTGCAGAAGCCGGTTTAGTAGGTAAAGGCCCAGGTAAATACAACGTTTACTTAGGCGGTAACCTTGAAGGTACGCGCATTCCTAAATTGTACCTAGAAAACGTAGGTGAAGATGTTTACCTAGAGGCGTTTGATAAGCTAATTGGCCAATGGGCTAGCGAGCGCAAAGACGGTGAATGTTTTGGTGACTTTGTTATTCGCAAAGGCATTGTTTCTGAAGTTAAAGTGTCAGTAACTGATTTTCACGCATAATTAAATACCAGCGCTTTAGCGCTGGTGAGGCTTGGAATTTTCCATGAGTGAATTTAAAAATATTTTACAGCTAGATAAACAAAGCCAAGCGGCTATGTTAGCTGATGCTAATGGTTTACTAGCGAATATGAGCGCTGAGGAGCGTGTTGCATGGGCGCTTGATAACTTGCCAGAAACGGCATTTTTATCATCTAGCTTTGGTATTCAAGCAGCGGTAATGCTGCATTTAATGACCTCACAACGCCCAGATATACCAGTTGTTTTAACCGATACGGGCTACTTGTTTCCTGAAACCTATCAGTTTATTGAGCAAATGAGCGAGCGACTATCACTTAACTTAAAAGTGTATAGAGCGCAGTTAAGCCCAGCATGGCAAGAAGCTAAATTTGGAAAGCTATGGGAGCAAGGTGAAGACGGTATTAAGCAATACAACCAACTTAATAAAGTTGAGCCGATGACTCGCGCACTTAAAGAAATTAAAGCAGGCACTTGGTTTAGCGGTTTACGACGCGATCAATCATCTACTCGTGCTGATAAACCGTTTGTAGAAATAAGTCGAGGTACAGTAAAAGTGTACCCGATTATTGAATGGTCAAACCGCGATGTGTATCAATATCTTACTAAGCACGACTTACCTTATCATCCGTTATGGGAGCAAGGTTATGTGTCGATGGGAGATGTGCATACAACACGTAAGTTAGAGCCAGGTATGAGCGAAGAAGAAACTCGCTTTTTTGGTTTAAACCGTGAATGTGGCTTGCACATGGATGGTGATGGTATTTAACCTTTAATACTAAAAAGTGTACATTTTTAAGCGCAGCTCAGGCTGCGTTTTTATTACAAAAAAATTGCCTGTTTAAGAATTTTTTATTAGACTCATTATGATAAAGGATTAATTAAAGCAGGAGCGCTATGAAATACTTTACCTACCTAGCAATATCAGTCATGGTTATTGCTGTCATCTCTTTGTTTTATTTAAAAAAGCCCGATGGACAAACATGGCTTTCTACTTCTTCAATTAGCAACAAATCTCTACAAATTAAAGAGAAAATGGTTACGCTTTCTACCGATACGCTCGACCAAGCAGTGCAAGGTGTAAAGCAAGCTGGCGATAAAATAGCGAGCAGTATTTCAGACGAACCCATTCCTTCCACTACATCACGTAGTAAAATTTATAAGTGGCAAGATGAAAGTGGCCAATGGCATTTTTCAGATACGCCAAATCCAGATGTAACAAGTATTGAGGTAAAGTTAGACCCTAAAGATATTACTGTTATTGCTGCTGAAGATACGTCTATTTTAAACGCTACCTCTAATACAAATAAAATGACAGCAACCCCTGAAACGCCCTCAATATTAAATCCAAATTCGGTAAAAAAGTTGTTTAATGATGCCGAAAACGTAAAAGAAAAACTCGAAAAACGTAATAAAGAAATAAACAACTTAAGTGCGCTTTAATTAGTATGAACTAGATAAATCACGACAACTCAATACTGATTTAGTACCACACACTATACCAATAGAAAGCCCAGCTTATTACTAAGAGCTGGGCTTTTAAATGCATTAGTTAAGGCGCGTATTAATCAAGCATGTTACGCAGTACGTATTGCAAAATACCGCCATGTTTGTAGTAATCCCACTCTTTAGGGGTATCAATACGTACATCGGCACTAAAGCTTACCTTTTTACCTTCAGCATTAGTGGCGATTACACTTACTTCGTCAGTTTTATCATATAGGCCTTCAATATCAAATTGCTCTTGCCCTGTTAATCCTAACGACTCGTAGCTTTCGCCATCTTTAAATTGCAGAGGTAAAACCCCCATGCCAATTAAGTTAGAGCGGTGTATACGCTCATAGCTTTGTGCGACAACTGCTTTTACACCAAGTAACAATGAACCTTTAGCTGCCCAGTCACGTGATGAGCCTGTACCGTACTCTTTACCGGCCAAAACAATGAGTGGTGTTTCATTTTTTTGATACTCCATAGCTGCATCATAAATACTTGCTAGCTCGTTTTCTGGCTGCATGCGTGTAACACCACCCTCGGTACCCGGTGCAAGCAAGTTTTTAAGCCTTACATTGGCAAATGTACCGCGCATCATCACTTCGTGATTACCACGGCGTGAGCCGTATGAGTTAAACTGCGCTTTTCCTACGTCTTTGTCTTGCAAGTACAAGCCAGCAGGGGCTTCTGCTTTTATCGCACCGGCGGGCGAAATATGATCGGTAGTTACCGAGTCGCCTAATTTAGCTAAACAGCGTGCGCCTTCAATTGTTGGAACGCCTGGCGGTTCTACTTTCATGCCATCAAAGAATGGGGCTTTTTTGATATAAGTTGATTCATCATTCCAATCATAAAGTTTACCATTTGGAATTTGAATTTTTTGCCAGCGGCTATCGCCTTCATATACATTGGCATAGCTTTTTTCAAACATTTCTTTAGTTACCGTTTTTTGTACTAACTTATTTACTTCACTTACACTTGGCCAGATATTTTTAAGGTAAATATCGTTACCGTTTTTATCTTGCGCAAGGGGTTCGTTATATACATCTATGTCTGTTCGGCCAGCAATTGCATAGGCAACAACCAGTGGTGGTGATGCTAAAAAGTTCATTTTGACATCTTGGTGAATTCGCCCTTCAAAGTTACGGTTACCCGATAAAATTGAGCTTACAACCAGCTTATGCTTTTGGATCGCATCTGATATCTCTGTTGCTAGTGGACCTGAATTACCAATACAGGTTGTACAGCCATAACCGACTAAATTGAATCCTAGTGCTTCTAGATCATCCATTAAGTCAGCTTTTTCCAGGTAGTCTGTTACAACTTGAGAGCCCGGAGCAAGTGATGTTTTAACCCAAGGTTTTACATCAATGCCGAGTTGTTTAGCTTTTCTTGCTACTAAACCCGCAGCTAAAATTACACTTGGGTTTGAGGTATTTGTACAGCTTGTTATGGCAGCGATAACACAGGCGCCATCGTTAAGTTCAAACTCTTGTCCTTTGAACTTAACTTTTGCGGCCCCCATAAACTGCGCTTCTTCAACTGGCTCATCTGGGTTTGTGGCAGGGCCTTCGCTTTCAATGCGAGCTTGCTCTATATCACTTTTATCGCGGCGCTCCATGCGCTCATCTTGAAAGCCTTTTAAGTGCTGGCCAATAACATCGCCGGCTTTATCTAATGCTATTCTATCTTGCGGGCGTTTAGGTCCTGCAAGGCTTGGCACTACATCATCAAGTTTAAGCTCCAGGGTATCTGTATAATTAGCTTCGTCGCCATCGTTGCGCCATAAACCTTGGTGCTTGGCGTAATCTTCAATTACTTTAAGGTGTTTTTCATCACGGTTTGTTAAGCGTAAATAATTAATGGTTTCGTCATCAATAGGGAAAATACCACACGTGGCGCCGTACTCGGGTGCCATATTAGCAATCGTTGCTCTATCTGCCAGTGGTAGATCAGCTAGACCGTCACCATAAAACTCTACAAACTTACCTACAACACCATGATTACGTAGCATTTCGGTTACTGTTAATACCAAATCGGTTGCTGTTGTTCCCTCAGGAAGGCGACCATTTAGCTTCATACCAACCACCTGTGGGATGAGTAAGCTAATGGGTTGGCCAAGCATTGCAGCTTCGGCTTCAATGCCGCCTACGCCCCAACCAAGAACACCTAAGCCATTAATCATAGTGGTGTGGGAGTCGGTGCCTACTAAGGTATCTGGGTAAGCGAACTTTTTACCCTTGCTGTCTTCGTTAAACACAACACGTGCTAGGTATTCTAAATTTACTTGGTGGACAATACCGGTTGCTGGTGGCACAACTTTTAAGTTATCGAATGCTGTTTGCCCCCAACGTAAAAACTCATAACGTTCTTTATTACGTTCGTATTCTAGCTTTGCATTTAAATCAAATGCGCCATCATCGCCATAGCCATCTACTTGCACAGAATGATCTATTACAAGTTCAGCAGGAGATAGTGGATTTATTTTTGCAGGATCGCCACCTAGTTTCTCCATAGCGTCACGCATAGCGGCTAAATCTACAATGGCTGGTACACCTGTAAAATCTTGCATAACAACGCGTGCTGGTGTGAAAGCGACCTCAGATGATGGTTTAGCTTTAGAATCCCAGTTCAAGAGGGCTTGAATGTCTTGTTCTTTTATATTTACGCCGTCTTCGTTGCGTAGCAGGTTTTCGAGTAATACTTTGAGGGAAAAGGGCAGTCGCTTAGCTTTATCGCCTAATCCTTTAAGTGAGTGAATATGATATTGCTCGCCATTAATAGTTAGTTGATGTTCTGTTTCGAAACTATTCATTTTTTGCCCCTTTGGTAATTAGGTAAATTTCCTTGAAAAGATGACCTCTTTTATTTTCTTAATTGCAAAGTACATACCAGCGTAATTAATGTGGTAAAAAGTGCGAAATTTGTACAGTAATAAGTATAGAGGTGATGGTGAAGAATAGTTTTTCAAGGGTGATAAAGGGCCAAATAATATTGGCCTTAATCTTAATTAGTCTAACCAGCTTTGTTGTTTGCCTTTGATACTTATATAAAGCAGGCCTATGGTAATAATAATAACTAAAATAGGCATAAATACAGCGCTTAAACCTAATAGCTCAATGCTGTTTATAACAACAAAATTATAGTATTGCTGTAGCAAAATAGCGCTTAAAGACACTGCAAATATGGGGATGGCGAGCGCCTTTTTCATCAATAAAAGAATACACCCTAGTAAGCCTCCAAATACAGCTATAGCAAAAGCAATGGTAGACCAAAGAGGAATGTCAGAATAGGCAGCTTGTTGATCTGTAGGCAGTTTACTTATCATTTCTGGGGTCATCATCACTTGCATCGAAAATGCGATCACACCTAATAAGTTCCAAATAAGCGCAGCCCAAGCAAGCGATTTTAACCAAGTGGGGGTAGACATGTTATTACCTTGTTTTTATTGTTATTTACGAGGTAATTAAAGAGCATAAAAGCCAGCATTACAAGCTGGCTTTTATGTTTAGAGGCTGCGAATAACCTTGAAGGCTAGCCAAATGAAATTGGACGACGCCCTGTATTTTCATCTCTTTTAGGCTTTTTAGTGCGCTTACGCTTACTTTTTGCCGGTTGATTAGCAGTGCTTTGGGGTGTGGCTTTTGCCTCTGGTGTACTTTGCACTACTGCTCGCTCTGTAGGGATTGCATCTTCACTTAATGATAATTGAAAAAACTCACCATCAAATTCTAATACGTCGCCACTGTATAATTTTTTCCGTTTTATTGTACAAATTACATGGTTAACACCCACGTAGCCTTCAGCGATTAGGTTTTTTGCTTGGCCGCCACCTTCAACTAAATCGAGTACTTTTAATAATTTACAAAGCTCTATGGGTTCTTCTTCTAATTCAATTTCTATGTATTCTTCGTTCATGTTAGTTCCAGTGGGGTAACGCATAGTCCCCTAGTATAAAGGCTTGTAGAGCATTTTGCACCAAAGCAAATACAAAACTGAGAAGGTAGTCGTTAATCAAGTTGAAACTTTTTAGCCTTTTCCTCTGTCTTTAAGAAAACTGAAGCAATTGCAGGTTAAGCTTTGCAATGACTGATTTTTATAGATGGCTCGCTAATTGCTAAAACTCTGGCGGATTAACTGATGTGTAATGTGTACATATAAACGGAGTAGAAAATGGGCGTAAGATTAGCAATGAAAAAAGAGCTGATGGGTTTAGATAATTCAGACATGTTAACTGCTGACGACGTAAGATCGCATCTAGCGAATTTGGTAAAAGAACAGGCACAACTTAGTGATAGCGGGTTTTCAGTTATTTCAAAATTTAATGATACGCACAGCCGTTTAATTAGTGGCGATCCGCTTAGAAAATCAAAGCTTGAATTTGAACGTCACCGTTTGTTTAATGAAGTTTTATACACTCGACAAAGTGTTGATGCATGGTTAGATAGCCAAACTAGTCATATCAATCAGTGACATTATTTAATTAAGTGCATTGCGATTAATAGTGCCTCCTAATAGACTACAGGTGTAATTATTGGAGTGTAACTACGAAAAATGGAATTTTAATATGTGCGTTGGCATTACTATTAGCTGCGTGCCAACAACCTACCGTGTATGTATTTAGGGAAAACTTGCAAGATGAGCAGCGTAATCAACTCGATGCTGCGCTCAGCGCACAAAACCTTCCTTATGAATACGTAGCGCTGGCAATTCCATCTAATTTTGGTGAAGCCACATTGCTCTTATCAAGCGATAAAATTTACCAAGAAGAGACTGAGCAGTTAGCTATTATTATACAAGAGCCTGGGCGTGTTGACCTTTGTGGATTGAAATTTGTTTAATCTAGGGGCGATTTAATTGCGGCGCGAGGTTTGTAACCTAGTGGGCGAAGTAAAAACCGAGCAACAAAGAGTCAATCGTCCCTAGAAAGAACCCTTTGGGCAGCGCATGTTTGGTCTTTATGCTGCGTTATCGCCTATTTATGGGGAACAACCACACTACATAGGCTCTGCCTTGCTTAAATACCAAACAGTCTGCTGCAAATTCAACCACGAAAGGTCAACACGCCCTAGGCTATCAACCCGAAATTAACTACACCACACGATCAAATCACTTTTATGGTGACGGGAATAATGGTTTTTATTTAAAGAATACTGATGGTGAAGACGCGTTCACTGTGCCCTCTCGGTTACGAACAACCCATTGCAGCGACGATAGGTATAATGATTTATTGGTTAAATTTGCAAATGAACATGTTGAATTTACATTACCAAGTGGTGCGGTTGTGAGGCTCAGTTGGGAGTACTTGTATGGTTATGTTGTAATTTATTATAAAACCTATTCCCAGACATATAGCCATTCACAGCCACTTGTAAATACCCGCTTTGGTGCCAAGCCTTCAGATACTTACACGTATACTGCGCACGTAAATAATCCCGGCTGGCTTGATTGCTCATTACAAACTGTTTATATGGACTGATCTAACCGTGGGTTTCTATGTGCTCACTAAGTTTAGCAATGCGCAGGCTCATACCTTCAATAATTCGGTCTTTAATTTTTTCGCGTATTACATTAGGCAAGCGAGTAAGTGCCTCTGGGGTAATGGCAAGTACTATGGTGTCGGTTTTAGCACGAGCGCTGGTGCTACGCTCTCGGTTATTAATAAAAGCCCCTTCACCTATAAACTCACCCGGCTCAATAGTACCTAGCTCTAATAAGTGGTTATGCTTAAACACTAATAACGCACCGCTTAATACAATATATAAACGTTTGTCGTTATCGAACTGTTTAAACAAAAACTGATTTTGATTAACTAAATATAAAAGGCCAAACGACTCTAAAAGCACTTGGCGTTCACCAAGAGTGAAATCTTTAAAAAAGTGCAGCCTATTTATAATTTCCATTTGTTTAAACAAAGGAATATGTTCAATTAACTTCATCAATAACCAAAATTAATAAGGAGTGTTAGTTAATATTGCGCTCTTTTAATTTGCGGGTCAACGTGTTGCGCCCCCAGCCTATTTTTATGGCTGCATCCTGTTTATGGCCAGAGCAATTAGCGAGGGCTGTTTTTATTAAGCGAGTTTCAAGTTGAGCTTGAATATCAGGCCAAATGTTTTCTTTGCCTTGTTTAAGCTCTTGATTAAGCCATTGCTGAAATGCATCAAGCCAATCACCTTCTTGTTGAGTAGGTGAAGCATCAAGTATTTCAGGTGGTAAGTCTTGCTCACTTACAAGCTCTCCCGGTGCCATAACAGTAAGCCATCGGCATGTATTTTCTAATTGACGAACATTACCCGGCCAGCTAAATAAACGTAATTGATCAGTGGCTTTTGGGCTTAAAATTTTGCTGTCTACTTGCAGGTCTTTAGCGCTTTTATGTAAAAAGTGCTGTGCAAGGCGCTCAATGTCTTCAGTACGTTCTCGAAGCGCAGGTAAGCGTAGGCGAACTACATTTAAGCGATGAAATAAATCATCCCTAAATTTACCTTGTTTTACTAAGTCTTCTAAATTTTGATGTGTTGCTGCAATAATACGTACATCTACTTTTATGCTTTGATGACCGCCAACACGATAAAACTCCCCATCGGCCAGTACGCGCAATAAACGTGTTTGTACATCAAGTGGCATATCACCAATTTCATCTAGAAACAGTGTGCCGCCGTTTGCTTGTTCAAAGCGGCCTTTACGAACGCTATCGGCACCGGTAAATGCGCCTTTTTCGTGGCCAAATAATTCAGACTCAACGAGCTCTTTTGGAATTGCGGCCATGTTAAGAGCAATAAATTGGTTTTCTTTACGCGGACTGTGATTATGCAATGCGCTGGCTACCAGCTCTTTACCAGTACCTGATTCACCATTAATAAGCACACTCATACTAGAGGCCGAAAGCTTACCTATGGCTCTAAATACTTCTTGCATGGCAGGTGCTTCACCAATAATGTGCGCGCTTTTAGGTGGAGCTTGCTTACGTTTTGTTTTTTTAGTGGAGTTTGCTCTGCATGCACTTTCTACCAAAGCTACGGCTTCGTTTAAATCAAATGGTTTTGCTAGGTATTCAAATGCACCTTTTTGAAACGCATTAACTGCTGAGTCTAAATCTGAATGGGCGGTCATTATAATAACCGGCAACCCAGGATTTTGCTCTGCAATAAGTTCAAGCAATGCCATACCATCCATGCCTGGCATTCTAACGTCAGATACCAAAACAGTTGGTTGGCTAAACTTTAATGCGCTCAATACATCTTGCGCATTAGCAAAGCTTTCCGTGGTAAACCCTGAGCGGGTAAGTGCTTTTTCGAGTACAAATCGAATTGATGCATCATCATCTACAAGCCAAACTGTTTTCATGAAAACTCCAAACATTAATCTGCAAAAGGCAGATAGATATTAAATTCAGTATGGCCAGGCCAGCTATCACATTCAATATAGCCATCATGCTGATCAATGAGCGTTTGTGCAATTGAGAGCCCTAAACCCGAGCCACCTTCTTTATTGGTGATCATAGGGTAGAAGAGCGTTTCACGTACACTAGGATCAATGCCTGGTCCGTTATCAGATATTTGGATCATCAAGGCTTTTTTAGGTGCTTTACCAGGGCGACGATGTTGATGATTAATGCGGGTTTTTATTTTTATTTCACCGCCATCTACAAGCGCCTGTTGAGCATTACGAACAATGTTTAATACAACTTGTTGTATTTTACCTTGATCAATGAATACATCAGGAATGCTCGGGTCGTAATCTTTAACCAAACTAATGTTAGAGCAATTGTCTAACGTACTGAGCTTAACAACCGACTCAAGTGATTGATGTATGTTGCCGTAAGATTTCTGCGGAAGTTGGTTTGGCCCTAAAAGCCTATCTACTAATTCGCGCAATCTATCTGCTTGCTCAATAATGAGCTCGGCACATTGATCTCTTTCTTGCTGATCAACCTCATACTGCAATAACTGCGCCGCTCCGCGAATTCCGCCTAAAGGATTTTTAATTTCGTGAGCCAGACCTCTAATTAAATTACGAGCAGCTTGATATTGATGCATTTGATTAGAGGCTTGGTCGTGTTTTATTTCGTCATCGGTTTGACGCCATTCAAATAAAATATATAAGGTATTGTTGAACTTGATTTGCCTTGTACTTACAGCAACCTTGGCATGACGAGAATCGCTGAAAACCACGTCGGCTCTATGTTGCTGGCAATCTAAACCCTCAATTAATGAATATTGTTCAATACGTTGTAAATCAATCGAATGGTAATTAAAAAGGCTATCAAAAGGTTGATCTAGTAAGCGTTTGTTACCAAGCCCAAGTAGCTCGCTGGTACTTGTATTGGCATAAACAACCTTAAACTTTTTATCAAGAAGCATGATAGCTGTTGTTTGGTTTTGCCAAATAGCGTCGAGTAGCTCAGGGCTAAAATTTTTGTTATCAATCATGAATGCACCACTTTAGTGCGTTGGTATGTAAAAGCAAGTCATTTCACTCAAATACCTACAGCACCTATTAAGTAAAGCCACAGTTTACTTGCCAAGGTTTAACCCTTTTCGATGCATAAAAAATATACATGGCTGGCTAGTGGCAATAATTTGGTTTTTACTGTTAAACAGTTTTAGTTGAAGTGTGTGCTCGCCTCTTTCTACATTTCTGATTGCAAAGGTTGAGCTATCACTCGAGGGACCACTCGCTTTGCCATCAATAAAAAGTTGAATAGTAAAACCACTTTCAAAGCGTGGAGTTATTCGGCTAGTAACATAAACACTACCGGTATTTTCACGTATAGTTTGGTTATGCTCAGGCGAGGAAATGGCAATTTTAAACGCCGCTTGCTGAGGTTGGGTTGGCTCGTTAAAAACGTTATTACTAGGTGCAGGCATATTAAGATTTTGACTTGTGAGCTTTACCTCAGTAGCGCCTTTGTGGGGTGTGTCAGAGAACACTAATACGCCATTTTTATCTTTCCATGCGTATATTTTTTTTTCACCCGCATAACTACAATCACTTAATCCTAAAGAAATTAATAGTGATAAAATCTTGTTATTCACTCTGCAGCCCTGCATTTTTATCGGTAACTTAACTCTAGTGGAGTTTATAAATTTTACCATTAAAAAAGCCCGCAAAGCGGGCTTGAGAACACACATTTTTTAACAGCTAAATTAGCAGCTGTAGTACATTTCGAACTCAACTGGGTGAGTTGTCATGTTAAGCTTTTCAACTTCTTGAGACTTAAGACCAATGTAAGCGTCAATTAAGTCATCAGTGAATACACCACCTTGCGTTAAGAATTCACGGTCTGCACTAAGTGCAGATAGTGCTTCGTCAAGTGACGCTGCAACAGTTGGGATCTCTGCTGCTTCTTCCGCTGGAAGGTCGTATAAATCTTTATCCATTGCATCGCCAGGGTGGATCTTGTTTTTGATACCGTCAAGGCCAGCCATAAGCATTGCTGAGAAAGCAAGGTATGGGTTAGCTGTTGGATCTGGGAAGCGTACTTCAATACGACGACCTTTTTCAGAAGGAACCACTGGAATACGGATTGAAGCAGAACGGTTACGTGCAGAGTATGCAAGCATTACTGGTGCTTCAAAGCCTGGTACTAAACGTTTGTACGAGTTAGTAGAGGCGTTTGCAAAAGCGTTAATTGCTTTTGCATGTTTAATAATACCGCCAATGTAGTAAAGCGCGTCTTCTGAAAGACCACCGTACTTGTCGCCAGCAAATAAGTTTACACCGTCTTTAGCTAAAGACTGGTGACAGTGCATACCAGAACCATTATCACCGACAACAGGTTTAGGCATAAATGTAGCTGTTTTTCCGTAAAGGTGAGCCATGTTATGAATAACATATTTCATCTCTTGGATTTCATCTGCTTTTAATACCATTGTATTAAAGCGAGTAGCGATTTCGTTTTGACCTGCTGTTGCTACTTCATGGTGATGTGCTTCTACCACTTGGCCTAATTCTTCAAGAACTAAACAGGTAGCTGAGCGCCAATCTTGTGAAGAATCAACTGGTGAACAAGGGAAGTAACCGCCTTTAACACCAGGACGGTGGCCTGTATTGCCGCCTTCGTAATCTTTATCTGAGTTCCATGCTGCTTCTACAGCATCAATTTTGTACATAGAACCTGACATGTCTGATTTGTATTTAACATCGTCAAATAAGAAAAACTCTGGCTCTGGGCCAAATAATACAGTATCTGCAATACCAGTAGAGCGCATGTAGTCTTCAGCGCGTTTTGCAACAGAACGTGGATCACGCTCATAACCTTGTAGTGTAGAAGGCTCTACAACATCACAACGAACAATTAGTGTTGTTTCTTCTGTGAATGGGTCTAATTTTACAGACTCAGGTACTGGCATTAGCACCATGTCTGATTCGTTAATGCCTTTCCAGCCTGCAATTGAAGAACCGTCGAACATTTTACCGTCTTCAAAAAAGTCTTCATCAACTTGGTGATGAGGAATAGATACATGTTGTTCTTTACCCTTAGTGTCAGTAAAGCGTAAATCAATGAACTTAACGTCATTTTCTTTAATAAAATCTAAAACCGATTGTGACATGTGTCCTCCAACTATTGGGTTTTATTATTGCTGCATAATTGCTTTGGTAATTAGTAAGCTGATTTTGTGCCATGATTGTAACTAGCTGTTTATGAATTGAAAAATTATAGTTGCATCAAAATGGAATATGCAAAAGCACCAAGTTGGTGCGTAAAAAATCCCTTTTGGTGCAAAATTTACAGGGTGTAATTTGCTGCTAATTTAATCGCTTGGAATTAGCATAACCTAAATGCAAAAGAGTGCCAAAAATATCTCTCAAATAGCAAAAAATGCTGTTTTTTAAAAAATAACTGAAATTTAATTCATATAATTGTCATATAAAAAACAGATACTTAGTAAAATTATTGAGAAAGTTTTCAAATTTATATTGGATAAACTTTCATCCATACCATTAATGAGGGATAATATGCGCCCTTTTAAATCCTATGCTGGGACATCTCGCGAAAGCGTGGATGAGTGCGTAGATCTTGCAGGATCAATGAGAATTTAATTTCTCTGAGTAAAAATATGAGCATCGAACAGTTAAGAAATATAGCGATTATCGCGCACGTTGACCACGGTAAAACAACATTGGTTGACAAACTACTTGAGCAATCAGGTACATTAGAAACACGCGGCGGTAACGAAGAGCGTGTGATGGACTCAAACGACATTGAGAAAGAACGTGGTATTACCATTTTAGCTAAAAACACAGCTATCTCTTGGAAAGACTACCATATCAATATCGTAGATACCCCGGGACACGCCGATTTCGGTGGTGAAGTTGAACGCGTACTTTCGATGGCTGACTCAGTATTATTACTTGTTGATGCTCAAGAAGGTCCAATGCCACAAACGCGTTTCGTTACGCAAAAGGCATTCGCGCAAGGCTTAAAGCCAATCGTCGTTATCAATAAAATTGATAAGCCAGGTGCACGCCCAGATTGGGTTATGGATCAAATCTTTGATTTATTCGACAATCTTGGTGCAACTGACGAACAGTTAGACTTTAAAGTAATCTACGCATCAGCTATTAATGGTTGGGCAACGCTAGATTTAGACGAGCCATCAGATAACATGGAACCTATGTTTAAGATGATCGTTGACGAAGTATCACCACCGGATGCAGATCCTGAAGGTGACTTCCAAATGCAAATCTCTCAGCTTGATTACAACTCGTATAAAGGTGTAATTGGTATTGGCCGTATTAAACGCGGTTCTGTTGAGACTAACCAACAAGTTACGGTTATCAGTGCTGATGGCACAACTCGTAACGGTAAAATTGGTTCAGTACAAAGCTACTTAGGCCTTGAGCGTATCGACACTGATAAAGCTTATGCTGGTAACATCGTTACTGTAACAGGTCTAGGCGAGCTTAAGATTTCAGATACGCTTTGTTGTCCTAACAACGTTGAAGCATTGCCACCACTAAGTGTTGATGAGCCGACAGTAACAATGACGTTCTCTGTAAACAACTCTCCTTTTTGTGGCAAAGAAGGTAAGTTTGTAACATCACGTAATATTCGTGAGCGTTTAGACAAAGAATTAGTGCACAACGTAGCACTTCGTGTTGCAGATACTGACAACCCAGATAGCTTCCGCGTATCAGGTCGTGGTGAATTACACCTAGGTATCTTAATCGAGAACATGCGTCGTGAAGGTTACGAGTTAGCTGTATCTCGTCCAGAAGTAATCTTACGTACTGTTGATGGCGTGTTAGAAGAACCATATGAAACACTAACTATTGACTGTGAAGAAGAGCACCAAGGTTCTATCATGGAGCAAATTGGTCTTCGTAAAGGTGAGCTTACTGACATGGCACCAGATGGTAAAGGCCGTATGCGTAT
Source organism: Pseudoalteromonas sp. MMG006 (assembly GCF_018101025.1). Taxonomy (NCBI): domain Bacteria; kingdom Pseudomonadati; phylum Pseudomonadota; class Gammaproteobacteria; order Alteromonadales; family Pseudoalteromonadaceae; genus Pseudoalteromonas; species Pseudoalteromonas sp. MMG006. Next base: position 82,720 of record NZ_JAGJEJ010000016.1, on the reverse strand, counting down.
GGACTTTATGATCCCAAGCCGTGGCTTAATCGGTTTCCAAACTGAGTTCATGACATTAACGTCAGGTTCTGGCTTACTTTACCACACGTTCGATCACTACGGTCCGCACAAAGGTGGTGAGCTAGGTGTTCGTAAGAACGGCGTAATGATTGCAAACGCAACAGGTAAAGCACTTACTAACGCATTATTTAACTTACAAGAGCGCGGCCGTTTATTCATCGGTCACGGTGTTGAAGTTTATGAAGGTATGGTTATCGGTATTCATAGCCGTGATAACGACCTTACAGTTAACGCACTTAAAGGTAAGCAACTTACTAACGTTCGTGCATCTGGTACAGATGAAGCACAAACACTTACACCGCATCTGAACTATTCACTTGAGCAAGCGCTTGAGTTTATTGCTGATGATGAGCTAGTAGAAGTTACACCTGAGAACATTCGTATTCGTAAACGTCATTTAACTGAGAATGAGCGTAAACGTGCGGGTCGTGCTCCTAAGTCATAATCTATTAATTTAGAAAAATGATTTTAAAAGCCGCTGTATTGCAAAATACAGCGGCTTTTTTGTGTTTAGTTGGATGAAATAGGCTAAAAAGTTTGATTAAAGATATTTTTAGCACCAGTTTAGTTAGTAGACTTTCAAGGAGCATAGCTATAAATATATTGTTATTGAGAATCAGTGCTGATAAGTTTTAATATTAGTAAAAATGCTATTCATAGCTATAAAATCAGTTAATCAGGGTATAAATTTGTATCGCTGATGATCTAAGTAATATATTTTTATATTTCTTTCCAGGTCAGATAATAAGAGGGAGTTTTAGATAATTATGGATTGGAAAAAAGCTAAATTTAAATGACGGTGATGTACTTCGGTTTACTAAGAGGTTTGAAGCTGGTCACCTTGGTCAGAAGGAACGTTATAGTTACGACATCATCAATAACCTCGGTGAAGTAACTGGTAAAGTTAAATATGTAGAGCATACATCTATCAAAGAACCATTTTCAGAAACTTTCACACTACAGCAGTTCGATATAGATAAGAATGAAGTTCTATTTAAACGCTGGTAGCTGAATATGAAATTTATCAGTCTCTTACTAAGTAAAATGTACAATGGGCTTGTTTTCTTACTACATTCAAGCTTAACCAACTTACTGATATATTTCATAACTTTTAGATTACATGTTATTAGGGATATGATTATTAATGGGTAATAATGTAGACAAATTAATTTGGACAGCAACTGAAATTGTAAATCTGGTAGATGTTCTTGCGTGGCCTTTAGCGTCAGTGGCTTTAGTCTTTTTGTTACGTTCTAAATTATCTGGTTTTCTAAATGGATTTTTTAATCGTAATAATGTTACAGAACTTTCTGCAGGAAGCTTTACCGCAAAATTTACACAATCGAAGCAAGGTGCTAATAATTTAGAAGATAAGCAAGAAAAAGTAGCTACGATGCCTCACGCCGGAGAAGACGCCACAGAATTTTTAACAAGATTATCTCAGAATGAAACAAAAACAAGTAAGAACATTTTAAAGAATATACAAAGTCATATAAGTTCTCTTGGTTTAAGTGGAAACAAAGCTATTGAAGTTTTAGAAATAGAGCTGTCTTTAACTCAAGCGAGGATATATTTTTTAGATTTAAACCGAGTTTTATACCGTTCCCAATACAACTTACTCACATTACTTAAAGACAACTCTGGTAAATTAGCAGAGTCAGAAGTATCTATTTTTTATGAAAAAGTTAAATCTAATTTTCCTTTAGTTTTTGGCTCTACTGAACTAATTAACTATTTAGCCTACCCGATGCGAGTTAGCTTAATTGAAAAAAATGGTAGTTGTTATTGTCTTACTGACTACGGAGATTCATATCTTAGTTTCATGGATAAAAATTCTCATCTTATTATGGAATTAAATCAAAACTAGGGGTTTGATAAATACGTTGCAAAGCGCAGCGCCTCTTAACCTCTTTGTGAATAATTTACTTAAAGATCTTTTGCACAAGGAGAAGAAAGAGAGAGCTGAAACATCTGATAATGCAAAGCATACATGCTTGTTGGTAGGTATTTTTCCTTGGGTTTCGCTGCGCTCAACCCAACCTACTTATTTCTGGGTGGGGTTACTTTTTTGGCAGTAGAGTGATTTTGCCAAATACGTCGGCGTCTATAAATCCACGGTTTCTGTCGCCATTTACTGGCTGTACTTCGTGCGAACCCATAAAGTGCTCGCGCACGTCACTACCATCGTTATCGCAATACGCGAGCATGAAGCCAATGATTTGTTTTTCGCTAAGTGTAATGGGTGTATTTACTGCGTCTTCTTTGTAGTCATTGGGGTAGAGCTTTATAGCTACTTCCCACGTGATGTTAAAAGGTGCAGCAGTGTTACGCTTCCAGTTACTTACTAGATGATCGGTATACAAGTGCGCTTTTTTATCAGGGCCATAATCGGCGGCTTGGTTATCAAGGCCAATATGGTACGCCAAAGCAGTGTGATTAAATTGATGGTTTCCACCTGATGCATCACTGTCTATAAATATTTCTAGCGCGTCGTCATCCCAGTATTTTACAGTTGGGTCTGGGTGCGTATCTATTAATACATCATCACTAATATCGGCTTGTAGATATAAATAGTTTTCATCCCATAATAAGCGATAGCGCCCTTTAAAGTCGGCGTCTGATGATGGCAGTGTGCCATCCATTAAATATGGCATGTCGTGCCAAGCTGCTTTATCCCAGGCGCTTTCTGATACGCCATCTATAGTAATAGAGGTTGCAGTGTGTTCAACATCAATAGCCATTACTGGAGCACTTAATAAACAGCTTATCGCTAATGCTTGTTTTTTCATGAATTTCTCAATTTATATTGATATAACAATCATCCTAAAGCAGTTAAGCAAGGAGTTACAGTGAAATACTGTCGCCTTCGTTTAAAATATACAAGGGTGTTTTAGCATCCATTTTTTCTACCATATGTAATAAGCGTAGTACGGCAGAGTGGCTAGTATGGTCGCCCATTTTCCAGCTCGAGTTACCATATCCCCACGGTATCATTACTTTACAGTTAAGATCGTTTGCGGCGTTTAGTGCATCCTCTGGTGTTGTGTGCACGTATCGATACCAATTAGGGCTCTCTTCACTGTAATAAGACGCTATTGGCATTAAGCATATATCCATGTCACCATATTTTTGTTGAATGTCTTTAAAGTGTTTTGAGTAGCCGGTATCGCCGGCAAAAAATAAGGTTTTGTTATTTTGCTCAAGCAACCAGCCATTCCACAGGTCTTTATCGTTGTCTTCATAAATAAAAGGCACCAATACGCGGTTACTAAAGTGGTGAGCAGGTAAGGCATGAATAGTTAAATCGTTAATATTTGTTTTTGCATACCAAGCCATTTCGCTAATATTAAACCCGCCAGTAGGGAAGTTGTCGGCCATACCCAGTGGGGTTAAATAACGGGGGTTATTACCGAGCTCCTCTATATCGGCTTTATTAAAATGATCGTAATGAATATGCGAGTACATCACAGCGTCTAAGTTTTCAAGTTCACTTTTTGTTAGCCAATCGCCGGGCTGCCTGTAAAACCCTGAAGCTAATCTAAATGCTAAATCAACAGGTGAGTCATACTGCTCCTTAACCGGGTCAAATACTATTTGTTCCCCGTTAGGCGTGCGGATCATAAATCCGGCATGGCCAAGCCAGCGCACTGTGTATCTGGTATTTAATTGTGGCGCTACTTGCTCAGCGATATATTGGCAGTTTTCACTGCCTGTTTCGCACTGTAGTTTAGGACTCATTGGATAGCAGTCGGCTTCGCAGGTAGTCGGGTAAGTTTTTTTACCAGGATAAAGATTATGAAAGCGTCCTTTACGCTTGCCATCTTGATGCAGTGGAGTAATAGTATCTTCCCCTGCAATTACTTCAATTTGATTGGGTGTATGGCACGCGCTCAGCAGCATACAGGTAGTGATGAGGCTAAAAGTGGTTAGTTTCATTGTCATAATTTAATTATTATTTTGTAAAAGTATAACAACAACAGCAGATTAACGAATAATTCAAAGGTAACAAAAAGTAACAACAAAAAAGCCTGCAATAGTGCAGGCTTAGTAAGCGGGTTTAAAGTAATTAGCCAGCGCTATTCATTTGCTCTATAAACTTGTTTGAATCGGCAATCGATTTGTTCATGTCATTCATGAGTACTTGAATATCACGTTTAAGGTTGGTGAACTCACCTTTTATTGCCGCTACTGCTTGAGCATTTAAGTTATGTTTTAAATATAAAACGTTGTCATGTAGCGACGTTAGTACTGGCTCCATTTTGCTCTCTGCGCTGCGCATTGAGCTAAGTAACTGGCTAAATTGACGCTGAGTAGCGGCTAGCTTTTTACTGCTTTCACGTTTAAGCGAAGCACTTTTATATTGCTCTAGCTCGTCGCTCCATTCGTCAAATAGTGCCTCAGCTACGTCTTCTACTTTATCAATGTTGTTTGATACGTCATTTGCTGCTGCTAAGCTCGACTCATAGTCGTCGTTTAACTGATTATAAGTGTCTTGCAGTTCGCCGCCGTTAAAATCTATTAATGTAGTTAGGCGCTCAAGTGCAGATTTAAATTCTTCTTGCGACTCTTCTTGTGAGTCTTTTGTTTCTTCTACGCGGTCAATAAGGATGTCACGTTTGTGAACACCTACTTTTTCCATTGCAGAGTAGTAAGCTGATTGGCAGCCCGATAATGCTAACGTAAGTGCAAGCATAGACGCGCTGAGTAGTGTTTGTTTTTTCATTTGGATCCCTATTTACGTGTAAGTGCTGTAAATTGTGGTACTGATTGTTATTATAATCAAAACTCGATAAGCACAAGTCAATTGTATGAATGATAAGCTCTCCCATTACAAACAGCAAGTTAAGTCCTTTATGCGCCAGCAACCCGGCTGGTGGATGCAATATATAAATCGATGTATAGACGATCAGATAACGGTTAATGCAGGTTACCTTGCTTACGTAACACTACTTTCTTTAATACCGCTAATTGCAGTAGGTGTCGCTATCTTTTCGGCGTTTCCTGGGTTTGAATCGACTCGTATGGAAATAGAGAGCTTTTTGTTTACTAACTTTGTACCTACTTCGTCCGATGTCATTAAAGAGCATATAAGCTCCTTTGCGGGTAATGCTAATCAAATGACAGCAGTAGGTATTGGCTTTTTAGCGGCTATTGCATTGCTGCTTATCCGTAATGTTGATGCCACGCTAAACCGGATTTGGCGAATCAAGAAAAAGCGCCCAATGATGATCTCTTTTGCAGTGTATTGGATGGTATTAAGCCTAGGGCCTGTACTACTTGGCGCAAGTATCGGTGTTACTTCGTATATTGTATCTTTAGTGTCGTTTGCTGATCAGGGAATACCTGGGTTTAGCGGCTTTTTGTTAAAGCTGGTGCCTTATGGTTTTTCGATGATTGGTTTTTTAATGCTATACACTTTAGTACCTAATACACCTGTTTCTATTAAAGCGGCTATACCCGGCGCACTTTTTGCCGCTATATTATTTGAGTTAACCAAAAAAGGGTTTGCGCTTTATATAAGCCACTTTCCATCTTATGAAGTAATTTACGGTGCAGTGGCAACTATACCAATATTGTTTGTATGGGTTTATTTATCTTGGATTGTTGTGCTGTTAGGCGCTGAATTTACAGCGTGTATTAGCCCAAATGATATTGAAGATACTCCAGACATTGAACTTGAAGAAGAGCCACACTTAAAGGATACGCACTAAATGCAAGGGTTAATACAACGTGTAAAAAATGCCAAAGTAGAAGTTAATGACCAAGTTATAGGTGAAATTAGCCAAGGTATTTTATTGTTATTAGGTGTAGAAAAACCAGATGATGAGCAAGCAGCCGATAAACTATTGCATAAGGTTAGTAATTATCGAATTTTTACTGACGAAAACGACAAAATGAATTTAAGCCTAAAAGATATAGGTGGTGAGTTATTAGTGGTTTCGCAATTTACATTGGCAGCTAATACCAAAAAAGGCATGCGCCCTAGTTTTTCATCGGCGGCTACGCCAAGCCAAGCTAACGCGCTTTACGAGTACTTTGTAACTCAAGCTAAAGCACAGGGTATTAGCGTTGCAACCGGTGAGTTTGGCGCCGATATGCAAGTGAGTCTATGTAACGATGGACCTGTTACTTTTAACTTATCGGTTTAATTACCTCGTTTAGTCACAATAACGATATGATTAACAAAGCCTGCTATTTTATGCGGGCTTACTTTTACCCCAAACACATCCAATAGTAACTGCTGTAACTGGATTAATTGCGACTCATGTTGTGATAAAAAGTTAATAAATAGCATGCCATCACCGTTGAGCGCGTTATATATTTTTTGATAAAACGCATGTTCAAATAAGAATCGTGGTGCATCTATTTGGCTGAATAAATCAAGAATAATCCAGTCATTGTTATGCGCTTTGCTAAGCACATTTTGCGCGTCATCACACTGTACATCACTTTGGCTTTTAAGAGCAAAAAAATCTGTGTAGCAGGCAATTATATCAGCATTTTTTTCAACTGATGTTACCTGCGCTCGCGGGTAAGTGTGTTGTAGGTAATTACGTATGGCACCGCCGCCAAGGCCAAGTTCTAGTACGCGTTTTGGCGGCGCTAAGGTTTGCCACTGCTTAGCCAAATAGGTTAAATGTGGAAATAGCAGCTGCTGTGGATTGTTTAGTTCTATCACCGATTGCAAAGTATCGTTAATCAGCAGCCAACGCAGCTGCTCATACTGGCGCACTTGTATGTGATCGCCTGCGTATTTATGCCAATAAACTAGTTGCCCAATATCTTGACTGTGGCTAATAAAGTGGCTACTAACTACACCCGTTGAAGGGTTTATAAAATCGCTCATAACGTTTAGCATAAACTAGCTGCCCCAAAGGGTAAAACAGTTATTTTGTATTCGCTTACCAAAGTCGTATTGGCAGTGTTTAAAAGATGGAGTATGGTATTTACCATAATAATCCCAACCAACTTAATCTTTAATTTTTGAATGTAAAAATATCCAGAACACACATTTAAAGGTTTTTCAGTTGGATTTCATGCCGTAGCCTTTATTTTTTATTTACGGCTAACAACAGGAGTAAATATGTTTCAGGTAAGTACACCGCAAAGTAGTGAAGATTGGCAAGCGTATTATCGATTGCGCTGGGAAGTATTACGTGCGCCTTGGGGTGAACCTCGAGGTTCTGAACAAGACGATATGGAACAAGACTCTGAGCATCGCTTTATAAAAAATAACGAGGGTGATGTACTCGGTGTTGCGCGTTTACACTTTAATAACCACGAGCAAGCACAGGTACGTTACATGGCTGTTGCTGAGGGGAATCGTAATCAGCATATTGGTAGCCGCTTACTTCATGAACTAGAAAAAATAGCGTGGACACAAAACGCAGGCGAACTTGTTTTATTTGCACGTGAGCGTGCGCTGGAGTTTTATAAGCGCCATGGGTATGAATTGCAAGAGAAAGCCCACCTAGCATATGGGGATGTGCAGCATTACAAAATGGTTAAACAAAAGCCCAGTGAGCCGGGCTGGTTTCGCCACCCAGATTGGACTCAAGTGCTACAAAATATTTGGCGTGAGTCAATTCCGATTAGTGATGCGATGGGGATTAGGGTAGAAAGTTATACAGATTGGCAGTTTACAACAAGTGCAGATTTAGATGCTAATTTAAACCTTCACAACACGATGTTTGCAGGCTCTATTTATAGTTTGGCTACATTAACGGGTTGGGGAGCAACTTATTTAGCACTTAAAGAGGCTGGAATTGAAGGTAATATTGTACTAGCTGATGCGAGCATTAAGTACTTAAAACCGCTTAATACCGACCCTAGAGGATGCGTAGATTTGCAGGCATGTAAAGGTAAACTTAGCGACTTAGAAAACGATGGTAAAACAAGTTACGTTGTGCCAGTTACTATTTTTGATGGCGACAACGTTGTTGCAGAGTTTGAAGGTGTGTTTGCCATTAAAAAGTAATAGCGAGCCTTTAATTACAAAAAAGCCAAGCACTTAATAATTAAGGCTTGGCTTTTTTATAGGCTGATTTTATAACAAATCAGTTAATAATATACCTACACCTATTCGCTCAATATCAGCATTGTAATCAATTAAGCTCTCACCGTAGCCATTAAAGTATTGGGCATAACCACGTAAACGCCCCCACATTGGAAAAGACCAATCTAGCTGAATAGCCCCACGATTATCTGAATTTAAGTTATTACGAGTCATAAAGCTAAACTCATGATCGTGATAACGATACGCACCGCTAAATTCAAAGTAACCCATGTATTTGTAAATATCTGGGTTATCATCGCCATCGGCTTCTAATGGATCTTCTTTTTCATCTTCAGCTATTCGGTACCAAGGCTTAAAGCTAAATACAAAGCCGCGATTTTCCCAAACAAAGTTGGCGTAAATGCGGTTCCATGAACGAGAGTTAGGTTGGCTACGGCCATTTGATTGATGCGAAAGGCCAAGAGTAATAGCCATTTCATCACCCCAAAGTACATTTTCTTCGTCGAGGTAATTTACCCAAAAAATTTCTGGTTCGTAATTCGTTTCACGAAATGGAGAAGAAATTTCTGAGTTATATATTTGCCAATATGATTGTAAAGTAAAGCCAAAAAAGATGGATTGATCGTCGTCGGCAAAATCATCATAAAGCGGCACCTTAATAGAAAGCTGATATTTGGCTTCTAGATTATCAAGTGGTTCGCCATCTTGCTCATCGGTTAATTCGTCAAAGCCATCAAACGGGCGGTCGTTAGGGTGCGATACGTAAGACAGAGGTAAAATATAGTTACGTTTGTGAGGTGTAATTACATTGCGATTTTTTTTGCTAACTTCCTCGCGAGCTTGGCGTTTATCAAGTGCGGTAAGCTGTTTGTCTTCTTCAAGAGATGAGCATTTATTACGTAGTTGATCTAAGGTTTGTTCACCGTCGCCACCTATTACTTCGTTTAAAATACATTGTTTAACAAGCTCGATGTCGTCTGTTTGCTCATTTTCAGTTACTTCTTCTTGGGCAAAAGAGGGAGTGCTGAGTAAAGCCGTAAGTGTGATCCAGTAGCGCCAGCTCATTGTATTTCCTTTGTGAGTGTTGTGGATAGGTACGTTAATTTAAGTATAACGTCTTTTTACATATGTAACGGTGAACTTTTACTGAATTCATTACATAACAGGGTTTTTACGTTAGTTAATAATGGAACGATCAAAAGAAAAGCGGCCTAGGCCGCTTTTCTAATGTAAATTAATTTTAAAATTAATCTACTCTCACGCAATGAGAAGTGAAGAGCAATAACGTCTGCCGCTATAGCTCAAATGTGTTGGTGAAAAACTTATATAGTTCAGTTCCTTGGTTCACACTTGCCGAGGCAAAATGCAATATTGCAATAGCATCGCAATCTAAGCTTAATGTTTGTAGTGGCTGCTCGCTTAGGTAGCGCTCCATACGTAAAACATGTGCAATTGGCTCGCCTGCTTTAATATGCTCACCTAGTGGCGCTACATATTCAACCATGCCACCAATAGGCGCATAGTAGGCAAAATAGTCATCCAAATGACACGCATAACGGGTCATTTTCTCAGGTTGATGCGGTGCGTTAACCAATACATTTTTATGATTTAAGTAGCTTAAAATACTGTTTGCATCGTTGTGTGCTTCTTTTAAGTCTATTTTCTCTTGGCTACCTAGCTCTACTGTAAAGGCTTCCACCTGTACATTAAAGTTTCTGCCTTTTACTTCAAGTGCTTCACTTAGGTGCCACCATGGGCAAAAGCTTGCTTCATCCATTGCACCATCAAAGTCGCTTGGAATAAGCAGTACATGTTCAATATTAAAATAGCGGGCACTGTCTGTTGCATAGGTTGGGCAATATAAATGCTTGCTTGAAATTGGGCCCGTGTGTAAATCAAGTACTATATCGGCTTGGTGCGCAAGCTTTTGCAGGTTAAGCGCAATGCGTTTACCTGTATTGAGTAAATACGCGGGGCCGTTGAGTTTAGTATCTATTTCATCCAGCAAGGCTTGTTTAAAGTGATTTTTTAAAGCTGCGTCGTCGTACTGGCTATGCTCTTTGGCAAACTGGGTCACTAAATCATTGTTGTAGTGATACATGCGGTTCCAGTTAGTGCCAGTAATTGGATCGAACCGTCCAAGGGTAAATTCCCCTGATTTTTGATTACAACCAATAGGGTTAGCGTAAGGTACTAAAGTAATATCACCTTTTAAATTTAGCTGCTTTAACTGCTCTAGCAACTGAAATATAACCGCGTTACCTTGTACTTCAGCGCCGTGCATATTGGCTTGAATATAAACGCTTGGCCCGCTGCCATCGCCTTTTAAGCGATACACAGGAATAGTTAGAGGTAAGCCGTTTGCTACTTCCCCGACAACAATGTTTTCTTGGCTGATGGGTGTTGTTATGCTCATATTTATTACCTTAGGTAGTGGCTGGCATCTTCAGCTTGGCGTACACACGTGAGCTCGCCATTTTGTAAAATGTATTCTGCTGCCAGCTCATGGCATAAAAAATAAGGCATGCTTTCGGTAAAACCATAGGCGCCACATTGGCTAAACACCAGCCAGTCTTGCTCGTTTAAATCGCTTGGTAGGGTGTGCTCACCTAAGCAATCAAGTGCTGTGCATAACGGACCATATAGACTCATTGCCTGTTCTGGGGCAGTTGATTCGCGCAGTAACGCTGCAGGAAAGTCTTGGCTTGTAACTGCAGGGCGTAATAAGTGGTTAATACCACCGCTTAAAATAACTTGCTGCTGACCATAGTTTTGTTTGCTCTCAACGATGGGGTTAGCGTAATGACCGCATTCGCCCACAGCGTAACGACCAAGCTCCATCCAAAGCTCTTCAACACCTGCGTCTTTTTTAATTTTGGCAAGCGCGGTGATTAATCCATCCCATTCAAGATTTGTCTCGTTTTGTGTGTAAGGAATGCCTAAACCGCCGCCTAAATCGAGAATTTTAAGGTTTATATTTAAGTTATTAGCCAAGGTGGTAAGCGGTGCAATCATTTGCGACCACAGCTCGCTTAGCTTTTGCGTGCTAAGCATGTTGCCCCACTGAAATATATGTAGACCATCAAAATTGAGTGCTGGGTAATCGCCAGTATTTAATGCTTGCCATTCATCGCAGCCCATACCAAATGGTGTAAGGCTGTCGCCGCCCAGTGGGTTTTTTTCACCTTCAGGCCAGCGTAATTGCACACGCAGTAAAACTTGCAGCTGCGTATTTTGCAGCTGCGCTTGTTGGTTTAACCAACGCACTTGGTTGAGACTTTCGGCAACAAAAATACGTACGCCGCGCTCAATAAAGTGTTTAATTTGTTTAGGGCTCTTTGCAGGCCCTGTGTTGAGCACGCGCTGCGAACTAATACCTTGTGCAAGGACTTGTTCAAGTTCACCTTTACTTGCTACGTCAAAGTTAAAGCCTGCGCTATCTAAGCTTTGAATAACCTTAGAAAGCGGGTTTGCTTTTACTGCATACCAAAGTTTTACATCGGTTTGCGCAACTAAACGCGTAAGGTGTGCATTTAGTTTATCTAAGTCGTAAACAAAAAAAGGAGTATCAAGTTGCTGTGTAAGCGTATTAACAGCGGTTTTGATTGGCGTGCTCAAAAAGCTCATTATCGTAAAACCTCTTCTAGCAATAATGATGCATCGCTTTGTTCGTCGCGGTATTTAACAATTAACGCACACGACATACTTAAGCCTTGCTCACGTGCCCACTCGTTAGACGCAGGGCGAGAGCCCGGTATTACAATTGCGTATTCTGGAATTGGCTCGCCTTTATCTAGCTGACGCTCGTTTACGCAGTCGTATACCGGAATGGTTGCAGATAAGCGCACGCCGGGTGCAAGTACAGCGCCTTTTTTAACCACTACGCCTTCAACAATGACACAACCTGCGCCAATAAACGCATCGTCCTCAACCACAACTGGGCTTGCACCAATTGGCTCAAGTACACCGCCAAGTTGAACGGCTGCGCTCAAATGTACGTTTTTACCTACTTGTGCACACGAGCCCACTAACGCGTGGCTATCAACCATAGTGCCTTCGTCGATGTATGCGCCAATGTTTACGTACGCTGGTGGCATAATAATAGTGCCTTTAGCTACGTAAGCACCACGGCGAACACTTGAGCCACCTGGTACCATACGCACGCCATCATCAGTGCTAAATTCTTGTGGTGCGAGATTGTGCTTATCTACAAAACCACCTGCAAACTCAGTATTTGAGCCATTTTTAAAGGCTTCTAAAATGCCTTGTTTTACTTCTACGTTAGCTTCCCATTGGCCGCTTTCGTTTTGTGATGCTGCGCGTACTGCGCCCGATTCTAAATTATTTAGTAGTTCTAACCAGCTCATTATAAAAACCTGTATTTAATGCCAAGATAAAATGGTGTCGTTTGCAGTGGTAATGCAATCGGTTTGCGTTAACTCAAGATGTGTTAAAGGTGGGCGCAGCAAAGGGCTACTTAAGCGGCCTTGTTGGTGCATTAACACTTTAACGGGAATAGGATTTGCAACAGCAAAAAGGCTATTAATAGCGCCAGTCCACTGAGCAAATAAATTAGGGTGTTGGCCACTTAGGCTGCGTTTTACAAACTCGTGCGTTTGCAAAGGCCATGCATTGGCCGCAACCGATACTAAGCCTTTTGCGCCAGCTTGTGCGAAATAGGGCATGAGTGCATCGTCGCCACTGTATAGCGCTAAATTAGGCGCGGCTTGCCGGTATGCTTCAAATTGGGTGATGTTGCCACTGGCTTCTTTTAACGCCCACAGCTTTGGATGCGCTTGTAAATTTTCGATGGTTTGCACCGGAATACTTACACCGCTACGCCCAGGTACGTTGTATAACATACACGGGTGTGCGCTTTCGTTTAATAAGCTTTCGTACCAATGCGTTTGACCTACAGCTCCTGGTTTTGCATAAAGAGGCGAGCCCAGTAAGTAACTGTGAATAGGTAACTGATTACAATAGCTAACCCACTCTTTCTGTTGGGCTAAATTGCTACCGCCTACAGCCACCATAAGCGGTACGCTGGGCTTTAACTGGCATACGTGCTCAACAATGGCTTGTTGCTCTTTAAGTGTTAGCGCTAAGCCTTCACCTGTACTACCGAGTAGTAAAATACCGTTATGCGCGGCTTCTTGTTCGCGAACGAGAATTGTGAGCGTGTCGTAGTCAACATTACCTTGTTGATCAAACGGCGTAACAAGCGCTGTCCACAGTGCGTAGTTGTTTAAGTTGAAATTATTGATCATCTCTTACGAACCTATAAGGTGTTCGAGATATTAAAGGGGCTTTATGATGTGAGCCGCATTAACGTCGTTCGAACAGTATTCGAAGAGCGAATGGGCTTAAAATAATAGGGCGCACGGCCTTATTATTTAAGACCAGAAGCTCTCCACCAAACTAATAAGCTGCTTAAAAAACAGCTCTTGGTGACAGTCGCTAGGATTCAACCTAGTCGCCCGAAGTAATTGCTTCGCAAAAGCGTTTACCTCTCGGCGGTATTCCCCTGGCGTATGCTCACTGGAGTTTGCGCTCCTAACATACGCTACCTGAATAACGCACCTCTTCTAGCCCTTTGTATTCGCTTAAAAGTAAAAACAAATACAATTTAAATAGGGTAATTGCGGCGATTAAAACATTTTAGCCATCTAGGTGTCAAGCTGCTAAATACAGATTAGTTCATCGATAATGGGGGTGGTTACGTATTGGCTGCTTTTCTCGTACACTAGACTCAAAGCAGAAGTAAGGCATTAATCAGATGGAAAAATTTAGCGATATTTATAAGCGAGCAGTAGAGCGAAAAGGCTCTGAAAAAATGCTTAAGTTATTACTCGCAAAACCTTTATCTAAAAAAGCGTTAAGCACGTTAAGTGATGACGACTGGCTTGAGGAATTTACTCGAAAAGTATTTCAAAGTGGCTTTTATTGGTCGGTGATAAACAGTAAATGGCCAGGCTTTAGAGAGGTTTTTTGGGAGTTTAGTGTTGATAAATTATTAATGATGCCGCCCGATATGCTAGAGCAAAAGGCAACGGATGATCGCATTATTCGTAATTATAAAAAAGTGAAAACGATTCCTGAAAATGCTTACATGATCCACGAAATAGCACAGGAACATGGCAGTTTTAGCAAGTTTATTGCTGACTGGCCAAGTAGCGATATTATTGGCTTGTGGGCGCATTTAAAAAAACAGGGCGCTCGATTGGGCGGCAATACAGGCCCGTATGCCTTGAGAGCGCTCGGTAAAGATACATTTTTACTTTCGCGCGATGTAGAAAGTTACCTAAGAGCGCATAAAATAATTGATGGTGGGGTGCAAACTAAAAAATCACTCACTGCTGCGCAGGCGTTTTTTAACGAAATGCAAAAGCAAAGTGGTTTAAGCCTGCAAGAACTTAGTTTAATTGTGGCCTATAGCGTTGGCGATAACCGAGTTGGCATACGCCAAAAGGCAGAGGATTAATAATGAAATTAGTGCCTAGATACACAGACATAGCAGATAACTTTGCGATAGAGGATAACCCATCGAGTGTTGCTGCTCCGCAGTTGCTATTGTGGAATGCATCGTTAGCTGAGCAGTTTAATATAGATATTGAGCCGCAGCTGCGTGCTAGCACTTTTGCAGGCAACGAGCCGCAATCTGTAAAGGCAGTGGCATTGGGTTATTCTGGGCATCAGTTTGGACACTTTTCACCACGTTTAGGTGATGGGCGAGCGCATTTGCTTGGTGCTATTAGCGACGATAAAAATCAGCTATGGGATATTCAACTAAAAGGCTCCGGCGCTACGCCTTACTCTAGAGGGGGCGATGGACGCTGTGCATTAGGCCCTGCAATTCGTGAATATATTATGAGTGAGGCCTTACATGCGTTAGGTATTAAAACCACGCGCTGCTTAGCTGTTGTAGGCACTGGGGAAGCGGTTTACCGTAATCCTCCTCAGCCAGGTGCAATAGTTACTCGTTTAGCAAGTAGTCACATTCGAGTTGGCTCGTTTCAATATTTAGCTACCCAAGGGGATATTCAAGGCCTTAAAAAGCTTGCTGATTTAGCTATTGAACGCCATTACCCTGATATTAGCGCAACCGGTCCTGAGCGTTATTTAGCTTTTTTAGATGCAGTAATAAAAAATCAATTAGCGTTAATAATTAGTTGGATGAGGGTAGGGTTTATTCATGGTGTTATGAACACCGATAATACCTTAATCAGCGGTGAAACTATCGATTATGGCCCGTGTGCGATGATGAACGTATTTGATTTTGATACTGTATTTAGCTCAATCGATAAGCAAGGGCGCTACGCCTTTGGTAATCAACCCAACATAGCCAGCTGGAACTGTGCACGGCTAGCTGAAAGCCTTATACCGCTCATTAATGAAGACGATGAGCAAGCCGTAAGCTTAATGACGCCAATAATCAGTCAGTTCTCAATGTTATTTAACGAGCAATACAACCAAATGTGGGCGCAAAAGTTAGGGTTAGTTGGCCACGATGATAATGACGTAGAGCTGGTAAGTAAGTTATTACTTGTACTTCAAGAGCATAAGCTTGATTACACTAATACTTTTGATGCCCTCACTGAGTCATTTAAAGATGAATCTGTAATACCTGAGCCATTAACGCAATGGGCACAGCTTTGGAAAAGCCGAACAAATAACGACTCTTATAAAATTATGCGAGCTGCTAATCCTCGAGTGATCCCACGTAATCATATTGTTGAAACAATCTTAGATGACTATGCAAACATGGGAGCTAGTGAATTACTAAAACCGTTCATGGAAGTGCTTAGCGATCCATACTTCACTAGCAAGAACATAGCACAGTATCAGGAATCACCTAAAGAGGATAAAGGTTACCGTACATTTTGCGGTACTTAAGTGCGGGGTTAACCTATAAGTATATGATTATAAATGGCCATATTTGTTTATACAGTACTATTTTTGACGTTAAATAGTGTTCATTGATTGAGCAATGCATGTTCAAGTGCTAGTATTCGCGACCGTAAAGCCAAGTAAGTTTTTGTGTATATGCAGTGCATATAGTTTGAATTCTCTTGTATTAGCTTACAAGTGAGCGATTTTAAATAAAACCACTATATTTATTGTCTTCAGGCTAGGTAAAGCATTTAATCTCACCTACAATAAACGATTGGATGTCGTCATAGACCGTTGAAAAAATTTATAAACTTTATTTTTCGTTAAGTATCGATTAACAAAGGCTCAGGTAGTCTGTAAAACACTGGTTGAGCTAGAATTGATTAGCTACAATTTATTGGTTGTTAAAATGGGAAGAAAACAATGAAATTAAAATCACTTACAATTGCAATCGCGTTGGCTGCAACTAGCGCATCTACTTTCGCTGCTGATAAAGAAGAAGGTTTCTACCTTGGCGCATTTGGCGATTACTACGACGCATCTTGGAAAAACATGCGTGCTCAAGCTGGTCTTGATGTAAACGAGTCAACTGGCTGGGGTGTAGAAGCAGGTTACCGTTTCAGCGATTACTGGAGCGCACGGCTTGAGTATGCAGACATGGATTTCAACGCGTTTGATAAAGTTGCTGGCAACCGTAATAATATTGACGGTGAGCGTTACGGTATTGATGCGCTTTATCACCTTGACGGCGGTCCTTTCTATGGTCTATTCGGTATTAAAGAAATGGACGTAGTAGATGACAACACATTCTTAAATGCAGGTGTTGGTTACCAACACTTCATTACAGACGGTTTATTCGTAAACGCTGAAACTTCTGTATATCAAGGTCTTGATAAAGGTTACACCGATGTTGGTGCTAAAATTGGTATCAACTACCTGTTCGGTCAAAATTCTGCACCTGTTGAGCCAGTGCAACCAGCTCCTGACGTTGTTGAAGTAGCTGTTGCGCCTGCTGATAGCGATAATGACAATATTTTAGATGCCGATGATAAGTGTCCAAATACACCGATGGAAGATGCGGTAGACGGCACTGGTTGTACTTTATACGAAGATCGTGAAGTAACAACAAGCTTATTAGTTACTTTCCCGCATGATTCTGCTGAAGTAGGTTCACAATACTTCACAGATATTGCATCAGTATCTGAGTTCTTAAAAGAACATACTGACACAACTGTACTGCTTGAAGGTCATGCTTCAGCTGTAGGTGATGCAAACTACAACAAAACGCTTTCTAAAAAGCGTGCTGATGATGTAGCTGCAGAACTTGTTAAAGACGGCATTGCTGAAGACCGTATTACTACTGTAGGTCTAGGTGAAGAGCGTCTTAAAAACACAGCTAACACTAAAGCTGCACACGCAGAAAACCGTCGTGTAGAAGCACATGTAAAATCTATTGAACGTGTAAAAGTTAAGCGTTAATAGAAATTTACTAAATCTAGAAACCCAGCCATGTGCTGGGTTTTTTTATGGATAGGATAAAGTAGACGCTTAATCAAATGGTAATGATTATTACTTAACAAGTATTCACGAAAATAGATTTTATCAAAGCCACTATTCATAATATTTATAGTCGGTATAATCAGTTGCTTAGTTGGATGGATTTTCATCTAATCATAAAAGCTTTATAATCACGCGTTAGAATACTATAAGTATTGGGTAACTTATTTGCGCATGAAGCGCTACCGAATACTTTCACGTCACCAAGAGGGCAATATTGTGCTACAAGAATATCGTAAACACGTAGAAGAACGTGCCGCGTTAGGTATCGTACCAGCGCCACTAGATGCTCAGCAAACGGCTGATCTAATTGAACTAATCAAAACGCCACCGGCAGATGAAGAAGAGTTCATCCTAGATTTATTAATCAACCGTGTACCGCCAGGTGTTGATGATGCCGCGTATATCAAAGCAGGCTTTTTAGCGGCAGTTGCAAAAGGTGAAGCTCAGTCTCCACTAATCTCAAAAGAAAAAGCAGCTGAGTTATTAGGTACAATGTTAGGTGGCTACAATATCGCTCCTATGATTGAACTTCTTGATGACGAAGCACTTGCGCCAATCGTAGCAAAAGGTCTTTCAAACACATTATTAATGTTTGATGCTTTCTATGATGTAGAAGAAAAAGCAAAAGCAGGCAATGCATATGCTAAACAAATCATCGAGTCTTGGGCTGCAGCTGAGTGGTTTACTAATAAACCAGCAGTAGCTGAAAAAATCTCAGTTACTGTATTTAAAGTAACTGGCGAGACGAACACTGATGATTTATCTCCTGCACCAGATGCATGGTCACGTCCTGATATCCCACTACATGCTTTAGCAATGCTAAAAAATGAGCGTGATGGTATTGTTCCTGATAAAGCGGGTGAAGTAGGTCCAATCACTAAATTAGAAGAGTTAAAAACTCAAGGCTTACCACTTGCTTACGTAGGTGACGTTGTAGGTACTGGTTCTTCTCGTAAATCTGCGACTAACTCTGTACTTTGGTTTATGGGTGACGATATCCCATTTGTACCAAATAAGCGTGTTGGTGGTGTATGTTTAGGTAACAAAATAGCGCCTATCTTCTTCAATACAATGGAAGATTCTGGTGCATTACCAATCGAATTAAATGTTGATGAGTTCAACATGGGTGATCAAATTGATATTTACCCATACGAAGGTGTTGTTAAGCGTCACGGTACTGATGACGTTATCTCTACTTTTGAACTTAAATCAGACGTAATTTTAGATGAAGTACGTGCCGGCGGCCGTATTCCACTTATCATTGGTCGTGGTTTAACAGACAAAGCACGTACATCTCTAGGCTTAGGTGCAACTGACGTATTTAAAGTACCAGCGGTAACTGAAGCGTCTGATAAAGGCTTCACACTAGCGCAAAAAATGGTTGGTAAAGCATGTAACGTTGAAGGTATTCGCCCAGGCCAATACTGTGAGCCTAAAATGACCACTGTAGGTTCGCAAGATACTACAGGTCCTATGACACGTGATGAGCTTAAAGACTTAGCATGTTTAGGTTTCTCTGCAGATTTAACAATGCAGTCATTCTGTCATACTTCTGCTTACCCTAAACCAATTGACGTAAACACTCACCATACGCTTCCTGATTTCATCATGAACCGTGGCGGCGTTTCACTTCGCCCTGGTGACGGTGTAATTCACTCTTGGTTAAACCGTATGTTATTACCAGATACTGTAGGTACTGGTGGTGATTCACATACACGTTTCCCATTAGGTATTTCATTCCCAGCGGGTTCAGGTGCAGTAGCGTTTGCAGCAGCAACAGGTGTTATGCCGCTTGATATGCCTGAGTCTATTTTGGTTCGCTTTAAAGGTGAAATGCAACCAGGTATCACTTTACGTGACCTAGTACATGCAATCCCTTACTACGGTATTAAGCAAGGCTTATTAACAGTAGAGAAAAAAGGTAAAATCAACGAGTTCTCTGGTCGCGTACTAGAAATAGAAGGTGTTGAGCACTTAACTGTTGAGCAAGCGTTTGAATTATCAGATGCATCAGCAGAGCGTTCAGCAGCAGGTTGTACTGTTAAGCTTTCTAAAGAGTCTATCAGTGAATACCTTGAGTCAAACATTGTTATGCTTAAGTGGATGATCTCTGAAGGTTACGGCGATGTACGTACTATTGAGCGTCGTATTACTGCAATGCAAGAATGGTTAGCTAACCCTGAACTTATGGAAGCTGACGCTGACGCAGAATACAAACACGTTGTAGAAATTGACCTTGCAGAGATTAAAGAGCCAATCCTTTGTGCTCCAAATGACCCTGATGACGCACGTTTACTTTCTGATGTTACTGGCGAGAAAATTGATGAAGTATTCATCGGCTCTTGTATGACTAACATTGGTCACTTCCGTGCTGCTGGTAAATTACTAGATGGCTTTACAGGTCGTATCCCAACACAGCTTTGGGTTGCTCCACCAACTAAGATGGATAAAGATCAGCTTACTGACGAAGGTTACTACGGTATCTTTGGTCGTGTTGGTGCACGTATCGAAACTCCAGGTTGTTCACTATGTATGGGTAACCAAGCACGTGTTGCAGATAAAGCAACGGTTGTTTCAACCTCTACACGTAACTTCCCTAACCGTTTAGGTACAGGCGCAAACGTATTCTTAGCATCAGCAGAGCTTGCAGCAATTGCTGCTATTTTAGGTAAACTACCTACACCAGCTGAGTACCAAGAATATGCTGCGAAAATCAATGCAACGGCTGCAGATACATACCGTTACTTGAATTTCCACCGTATGCCTCAGTACACTAAAAAAGCAGACAACGTAATTATTCAGCAAGCTGTATAATTTAAACCTGTTTTAAAAAAACCCGCTTAGGCGGGTTTTTTATTAGGTTTATTTAATTTGAATAGTTCATGTTTTAATAAAGTTATATTGAATTAAATATAGCCACCAGTAACTTTTTAGATGAATAATAAAGCAAATATTCCTCCCCACATGCATTAAAATCTCTTTTAATATTCTCATTATTTTAAGCGAGATTTTATGACTGCATTAAACAACCAGAATTTACTGCAACTACGTTTTGTTAACCAAGCAAATATTGATTTGGTTAAGCCTTCTTTTGATAACCTGCCTGCTAACCCTTATGCAGATGGTGAATTTCGTAAACGTCGTTACTCAGTAATTAAGTTTCAAAATGGTGAGCTTAAACTACAAGCTGCCAAAGCATTTGTTCAAGACGATTCTATTAACACCTTTCAGGGTAATGTTGAGCGTACTTACGAAAACCTAGAGCAAAGCTTACTAGAGTCTCAAGGTATGCAAAGTATTGTAAGTGAGTTTTGTGAGCTTACCGGTATAGATGAAGACCGTGATATTGAAATACACCAATTTAGAATGCTAGCAATTGATAGCGACACGCCAGCCGCGCCTGAAGGTGTGCATCAAGATGGTTTTGACCATGTATGTATATGCGGTGTTTCGCACGAAAACCTGGAAGGTGGCGAGCTACTTGTATATGAAAACAAGCAAGCTGAACCATGTTTTAAAATGGAAATTAAAGACGGAATGTTTGCGCTTATAAACGACCGTCAAGTGTGGCATAACGCCACACCAATGAATAAAATTGATGCCAGCAAATCAGGTTACCTTGATTGCTTTGTACTTACTTCTTAAGGAATAAGCATGAACATAGCGCAATTACGTGAGCAGTTTCCGGCATTAATGCAAAGCGTTAATGGTAAATCGCCGATATTTTTAGATGGTCCAGGTGGCTCTCAAGTGCCGCAGTCAGTGCTTAATGCAATGTCTGCTTATTTAGGGCATTACAACTCAAACCTAGGTGGCGCATTTTTTTCAAGCGATAAAACGGTAGAGCTAATGGCAAATGCTCGCCAAGCCGCAGCAGATTTACTTAATGCACCAAACGCACAAAATATTGTGTTTGGCCCTAACATGACAAGCCTTACCTTTAGCTTTAGCCGAGCTATTTCGCGCGATTGGCAGGTAGATGACGAGATCATTGTTACTAACGCGGATCACTTCTCAAACGTATCATCTTGGCAGCAAGCCGCAGAAGATAAAGGCGTTAAAGTTAATACGGCTTTAATTAACGAAGCTGATTGCAGCTTAGATATGGCTCAATTTGAAAGCTTGCTTAACAGTAATACTAAACTAGTGGCTGTTACTTACGCTTCAAATACCACAGGCTCTATAAACGATATAAAACGTATTATAGAGCTTGCTCACGCTGTAGGCGCTCTAGTTTATGTTGATGCCGTACATTACGCACCGCATGAGCTAGTTGATGTGCAAGCGCTTGATTGCGACTTTTTAGCCTGCTCGGCGTATAAGTTTTTTGGCCCACACTTAGGTATGGTTTACGGTAAAAAGGAGCACCTTGAAGGGTTTACTCCTTATAAAGTTGAACCTGCTAAAGATGTAGCGCCTGGTCGCTGGGAAACTGGAACGCAAAGCTTTGAAGCAATGGCTGGCTTTATTGCCGCTGTTGATTACATTGCTGCAATTAGTGAGCTTGATGACAGCCACACTCGCCGTGAAAAGCTAACCGTGGCTTTTGCTAAAACTAAGCAACACGAAATGGCGCTCAGCGAGCACTTTTTAACACGCTTGGTCAATTACCCGCGTATTAAATTGTTTGGTATTGACGATTTTGATCGTTTAAACGAACGTACACCTACTTTTGCTTTAACCTTTGAGGGTTTAGAGCCTCGCCAAGTATCTGAGTTTTTAGGTAAGCAGCATATTTGTGTATGGGATGGTAATTTTTACGCGCAAGGCTTATGTAAGCAGCTTGATGTTTTAGATAAAGGCGGTGTGGTACGCATTGGATGCATGCATTACAACACAGTTGAAGAGCTTGATAAGCTGTTTGATATGTTTGACGAGCTACTTGGTTAAAGTACTCGCCTATTAAATATATAAAAGCCATAAGTGTTACTTATGGCTTTTTTATTAGCTTAGCTTTTAGGTGTACCGTATATTTGCTCTGCACGGTTAAACAATACCCAAGAAGTTAAAATATACTTATCGTTTGATATTGGCTTATTGCCTCTATGTGTATGCGTAAAGTAGCCAGGGGCTATCACCAGTGTGCCTTTTTTAGGGGCTATTTTTCGGTTTTGGTAGTAGAACTCCGTTTCACCACCTTCTTCTACATCGTTTAAGTAAAACATAAACAATAATACCCGGTGCAGCGCATCATTATGTTGTAGCTGTGGATATACCTCACTGTGCCAATAAGGATAACCTCCCTTATTTACCTCGTATTTTTGAGCCTGAATATTACCCAACCTAAAAATTTGCTGTACTAGAAGTGGCAGTTGCGGTTTACCCACTTCTTCGAAATTTTCTTGCGTTAAATCTACAATTTCTCCCGTTTTAGGATGATAAACCTTTAAGCCAAACGCACCAATCATCATAAAAATATGTTCTTCAATATAGTTAAAAACATGCTGTGCAGTCGTTTGTTGTATATGTTTTAATTGTTGTTCGTACTCAAGGTGGCTATTTAAATGTAGATCGTGGCTGTCTTTCTTTTTTAGATCGACACCGCCGGATGTTACCCCTTGTTTTATATGCGGGCTTTGCGCAAAAGTAGTAATAAAGCTATCGCAAAAGTCATCGCTTAATGCGTTGTTGTATACGCGAATAAAGTCCGTCATGGTTAACCTTTATATAATTATTATTGGATTGATATGTTTATTGAAAAAGTGATGCCGCGATTTAGCGAAACAGATGCACTCGGACACATTAACAATACCGTACTCCCCGTTTGGTTTGAAGCTGCTCGTGTCCCTATTTTTAAATTTTTTACACCAGATCTAAACCCACACGATTGGAAGCTAATTATTGCTAAAATAGAAGTATCGTTTGTAGGTGAGCTATTTTATGGCCACGAGATCACTATTAAAACGTCTGTAGAGCATATAGGCAATAGCTCTTTTGTACTTAAACAAGAGGTATTTCAGCACGGTAAGTGCTGCGCAATAGGGAAAGCTGTTATGGTCAGGTATGACTTTGCAGCTAAAACTAAGCAAGCACTAAATAAAGATGAAAAAGCATTATTGGTCCAGCATATAACTTCAGAGTAATAACTTAGCACAAGGCTAATTTTTAGTAATAATCGCCTGATTCGTCATATTTTTAGCATAATAGAATGATAGATTACCTCCTTTAAGGACAACGGCTCGTCTACGGTCGTTTTTTACTTCGATATGAAGAGGTTATGAAAGGCATTTTATGATCGTCGAATCTATTTTTGAAAAGTTATATACCGAGCACAAAATTGAACTAAATCGCAAAGTACGTAACTTTTTTGGCGAGAGTCTTAGTGATCACGAAGACTTAGTGCACGAAGCATTTAGTAATATACTATCGCATCAGGATATTGATAAAATAGAGTTTCCAAAAGCTTATCTGCTTCGTTCAGCGATTAACATTGGTTTGAATTATCGTTCCCGCTTTAAAAACACCCAAAACTTTTTAGACGATACCCGAGATAATATTGATGAACCACTGTGTACGCAAAGTAACCCTGAAGATCTATGTAGCATGCATTTACGAATAGAATATATTTCAGATGCGATGAATACGCTTACAGATAAGCAGCGAGACCTGGTAGTGCGTAATCGAATTCATGGTGAAACATACCAGCAAATACACATAGCTACAGGGTTCAGCCTTGGAGATATAAGTCGGCAAATGCAGCGTGCGACTGAGCAGTTACATCAGTATATAAATACAAAAAATGCTTAACTAGCATACGCTGGCGAGTATAGGTATTTGCTAATAGTTTTAAATTGCCCTGTAGGGTTAAATATTACTTTGTATCGCAAAGATGTAGCAACTAAATTCGACGTGCTTAGCGTTGAAATAGTTGCTTTTAATAGGTAGGTTACATGTCGTATAAGCTAATTAATAGGCAGAACCATTGAAGGTTGCCTGCCCTGGCCATTAATGACAAGCTGGTTAGGTGAAAACTCAATGGTACTAAATGCTGTCGAGTCTGTATCAAGCATGGCATGAAAAGTCACAAAATGAACACCGTCTTTTTGCGCATAATTACCTACGTGATTATGGCCATTAAACCATGCTTTTACTGTCGAATACTGGCTGATAAGGGTAAGCACTTCTTGAGCATTCCAAAGATTGTGGTTGTTTTCAGGGTAAATCGGAAAATGGCTTAACAACACCACAGGCTGTTTTTGTGTTTGTGCGGTGTTTAGTTTTCTTTCTAACCACTTTAACTGCTTTGCTCCAATGGCGCCGTTCCAGTCTTCATGGCCTTTATATTTAGTGTTAAATAGGGCGATATTTCGCTTATGCCTTTTACTGGTTTTAGGCCACCCATATGTACTCACGTCGTTACCATCTAGTGCGATGAAGAGCCAATTGTTTATTTCAAAACTATAATAGCGCGCGGGCATGTGTAAAGTCTCAGGAACACGCATTTTCAAGCTATCATCAATGGAAAATTCATGGTTACCTAATACATGATAAAGCGGAGTGTTTAGAACGGAAGATATTGTATTTAATACGGTAAAATTTTGAAAGTCGCGGTCAATAAAATCACCTAAATGCAGCACACCCGATAAAGGTAGCGTATTAAACTGCTCAACAGCAGTGCTTAACTTATCAGGGCAAGATGTATAATAACGAGTGCCTTTATTGGCTTGTTCAGCGTATTGGCAATCGGCAATTACACCTAAAGTAAACGAGTCGTTTGCAGCTGCAGATGAATAATTAGCCAGAAGCAGGAAAAAATTAATGAGTAATAATACGGTATATTTTTGCATGGTATTTATCTTTTTATTTAAATAGCGAGGTAACTAAACTAGTCACCTCACGTTTAGGTTAGTTGCTAGAACGGCACTCACGTAAAGCGGATTTCCAATTAAAAAAAGATGAATAAGCATATTGTGCACCTAAGTACGCAATTAATTGCCCGTTTTCATTTACTCTAAACCCGCTCGCGCCATCAGCACCGGGATCGGTTGGCCCTGCTGCGCTACCTAGCGTAGTTTGTACTGCTGGTTCTAAAGTAGACACACTAAAAGCGGTATTGTCGTTAAAGCTTACTGGGTAAGCGCTAAGCTGATTATTTCCAATGTTTGCCCCACAAATATTACCTCCTGTATAAGAATGCACAACGTACCAATTATTTGCATTATCTTGAATTAGCTGAGCATTTTGACCAACACTATTACAAGGGGTATTTTGAGCTGTTTGATAGCTATTAACACGTTCAAAAGCATTTATATCAATATTGCCCTCTTGTGGTGTGTTGTATTGGAATAAGCGTTTGGAATTAGCTTTATAAGCTACCCCTTTTGCTTCACCCATATGGTGAAGTATGAGCCAGGTGGTGTCATCTACTTGAGCAAGCCATACATCAGTAATTTTATTTAACTCCGTTTGTATTAATTCAGCGCTTTGCCCTAAATCACTTGTTGAATTAAATCTTCTTACGCGAACTTTTATTTCGTTTTCTGAGGCAATGAATAAATAACCTTCGTCTTTATTATTGGGGGCTGGAAGCCATGCAATACCCGATGGATGTTGCTCAGAAATACGTATTTTATCGCGCAGAGGCAGTGTAGTGTCACTTTTAATAACATCGTTATTATTAAACACAGACTGTTTTGCATCAAAGGTTAATATTTGTCCTAAATCACCACTACTGGTTTCTGAGTGTGCAATGAAGGCGGTATGCGAACCATTACTCCATTTATGTGATAGTTCAAATGCTTGATGATGATCACTGATTTCGAATACATGATCGTTTTGTGTATCCGCTTTAAAATCCTGACAGTCATTAGCCAAGGAGTTAAAGGCTTGTGATATTGAGGAGTTTAATTTTGGCTGTACATAAAAGTCGTTAGCTGAACAGTACCCCGTATTGGTTAAGCCACATACAAATGATATCGCGAAGACTTTTCTATTCATGATTGTTCCTTTTACTGGTTAAGCACAGGCTGCTATAGCAGCCTGTATTGGTAGTTGAACTAGAATTTATACGACACACCTAGCGCAAAATTACGGCCACTTTGTGAGTAGGATTGGGTTCTGTGATCGAGGAATTGACGAATGACTTCGTCTGTTAAGTTCGTCGCTTCAAAAGTCACTTTTACTTGCTCTGTAATATTCATAAATGATTTGAAGTCAACAAATGTTGTTTCATCGTATCCGGCAACAATATTTTGCTCTGAGCCTTCGCCTGTAATGTATTCATCGCGGTAAGAGCTTGATAAGCGCATTCCCCAAAGAGGAGTTTCATAATAGAGGGTAAAATTATGAGACAGTTCAGATAAACCCGGCGGAGTTACGCTGATACGCTCGCCCTCGTTAAACAAAATGGTTTCGCCATCAGCAATGGTTACATTACCGAGCATACCTAAGTAATTAAAGGGTTCGGGTAAAAAGTCAAAGTCCATTTGAAACGCAACTTCTAAACCCGTTACATCGGCTGAATCGCCATTAATGGGTTGCGATACAGTAAATTCAGATTGGGCATTAATACGAGGATCAAAGTCTAAAAATTCTAAAGGGTAACCAGTTTGCTCATAAGGTAACGTTACCGATTGTTGAACAATAAATGACTCCATATCTTTATAAAATAAGGCAATAGCCAAGCTTGACGAGTCGCCATAAAATTCAAAGGATGTTTCAAATGAATCGGCAACAAAGCGTTCTAAATTGGGATTACCCGCACTAATAAACTGATCGGCCACACCGACTTGTCCGGCAGCCTTTAGTTGGTCTAAATTAGGGCGCGAAATATTACGATTAGCCCCAAACCTTACAAGCCATTGCTCAGAAATATCCATAACTACATTTAGACTTGGCAGGATATCGGAGTAAGTATTGTTAAATGTTATTTGCTCAAATCCAGAGCCGTTGTTCACTTCACCGCTGGAGGTTTGATCTGTTTCGTACCAGCGCACACCAATGTTACCTCTAATTGGTAAATCGTTTAGTTGTGTATTGAAAAGATATTGTGCATAAAGGCCAAGGGTATCTTCTTCTATTTGATACACAGTACCTGGACGATTATGTGAAGCGTCAAGTTCTCGGCTTATCAAGCTTGTCGCTACAACACGGTCAAATGTTGCTTGGTTATCAGCAATTGCATAGTCGTGTAATACCGGTATATCGGTTATTTGAAATACAGCCTCTGGTGCATTGGGGTCATTTTCCCAATCGACTCGGTCTCTGCGCTCAAAGCCATCTGACTGATAGTTTTTAGATTGCGCACCAAATTTAAAAGAGTGGATATCGTCTAATTCGTAATTAAAATCAATTTGATATGTGGTGTATTCGTTACTAATTTCATCTTCTCGAACATCAGTGCGCATAAGCGCCCATTCGTTTGTGTTTGTTATGTCAAAATCATATGTATTTTGACCGTAACTCGCATTGCGCCAGTCCACTGAAAAGGCATGATCTACTGCTTCACTAAATACTTTGTCGTGAATCGGCTGAGTAAAGTCAGATTTTGAAAAGCCAATCAGTGCAGAAGCGGTTAATTTGTCGCTAAGCTCAAATTCACTGCCTAATGATATTTGGTAAAAATCGGTTTCTCCGTAGCTTACTTTTGATTCAGTTCGTAAATCGAGCCCCTCAAATGACGCATACACTAAGTCGTCACCGTCAATAGCGGCATCAACGAGTAATTGGTTAGCTGTTACGTCACCAGTAAACGCATTGGTACCGGCTGTTGAGAGTTGATTTTCAACGCGATCGTTAGAGAGTTTCCCGTATAAAATATCTAAATCAAACGAGAGTGCATCAGAAGGCTGCCATTGAAATGCCGTAGTAATACCAGTGCGTTTTCGGGTGTTTGCCCATGAAGCGATATTATTTGCTCGGGGCACAAATACGCGGTCGTTTCCTGTTGCATTGACTAAACGAGAAGCTATATCGCTATCAACGCTTGGCGCAACATTGTCAGCACCAAAGCTTGCTTGTCGCCAAGACCATACATGATAGCCTTCTTCAATCGTATCAACTTGCGAATATGCAACAGATACCAGCGCGCCAAAATCTCCCCACGTATTGGACAAAAGTGCTGCAAAGCGTGGGTCTGAATGCTGCGTTCTATCGTTATAAATTCCTTTTACGCTTACAGCACCTTGCAAACCCTCTTCTGAATTATCAAATGGTTTAGCCGTGTGTAAATCAACGGTACCTGCAATGCCGCCCTCATCCAATGACGCATCGTAAGATTTATACACATCAACGCGATTAAATAACTCTGATGCAAAGACACTAAAATCAAAATCTCGAGTACGCGAAGCGCCGCCACGTTGATCAACACCAGAATCACTTGTAAACAGTGCTTCCATGCCGTTTAACCTGGTACGAGTGAAGTTCGGGCCTAACCCACGTAACGATATTTGACGTCCCTCACCTGAGTCGCGAGAAATAGATACCCCAGGAACACGTTGTAATGACTCCGCTAAATTAGCATCTGGGAACTCACCAATGTCCTCTGCCAGTATGCTGTCTTGTGATCCCGTTGCATTTTTTTTCAGCTCCTTACTACGGGCTAAGTTTGTACGGTAGCCCGTTACCGTGATCGCTTCCATTTCTTGTTGCACTTCATCATTTTGAGCTGCCTGTATAGGATTACTTGTGAGTACAACCGTGCCAGTTACTGCGCTTATTAGGACGTTCAATTTAGTAAGTTTAAACGGGATCATAGTTCCTTTCTTCTCTCAGTTAGTGTTGTTGAATACAAAAGTGACATGCATACGGCAATGAAGCTCAGTTACGTAATACAGCCATCAACTAAACAAAGTAGACGAGAGAATTTTCCAAATTAAGTACAGGTTTAATAAAAACTTAATAAATGAGGGGCGCTTATTCGCTTTAATATAAAACACTTTAAAGTGAAGTGATTTATTGGGTTAAAGTGTATTAACAGGTGTTGTGAGGGGATAAATAAGTGTAGCGACTGCAACGCGGATTAGGCAGTGCTATTAGCAAAATTACTGATGATTTTAGATTAGTTGATGCGTTTAATGTGGAATAAACAAATTCGCTGCAATGTGCGCTTGTGTAGAACCTAAAAGCTATCGGCACACATAATATATTTATGTGTCAAAAAACTAGTCTAAACGCACTAAGCAGTAAAAATATTGCCCTTTGTTGTCATAAAAAGCTCACACTTATGAGTGAGCTTTTTATTTATATAGCACTACTCTTGTTGCAAGCGCTCGTAGAGCCAATCTTTTAACTCAGAGCGGTCATGCTTGAGCTGGTGCATTTGTTCATCACTGATTGGCGCATCTTTAAGTTCTAATACTCTTATTTCTTTGTCTAGCTTATCGTACTTATCTGCTTTTTTTGCAAATTCGGTATCGCTTTCATTTAGCTCTGCAATGGTATTTAAATACTGTGGAAAGTCATTAGTAAGTGAATGGTCTTCGCCTAACATATTCGCTCCTTAGTAGGAAAAATGAGTTACTTAAGTGAATTACTGTCTTGTCATATATTACTCTGGGGTTTACTCATTCATAAATCAACCATAGGAAGCTTAAATTGATATAGCGCAACGATTGCTTTGGATTTTGTTTAATAGCTACTTTAAAAGTAGATTGAGAGGATGATTTTTACGCTTCATTATCAATATTATTTTGAAACAGATTGTATATATTGACTTATTATCATTTATAAAATGTATAACTACAATAAAGCCTCATTACAAAATTACTCATCAATATGTATCAGAGGCAATATCCATGAAAGCAATGACAATTAATAATTTTGGTAGCACTGAAGAATTTGTAGCAGCCGAGGTTGCAAAACCACACGCAACAAAAGGTAACGTGTTAGTACGTATAGCTGCAACGAGCGTAAATACAATTGATATGATGATTCGTCAAATGGGGGCTGACTTACCCTTCGCTCCAGCATTACCAGGTATTTTAGGGATGGACTTTGCGGGTACCATTGAAGCCGTTGGCGAAGGCGTAACAGAATTTGCAGTAGGCGATGAAGTATATGGTTGTGCGGGCGGCCTAGGCAATTTACCCGGCGCACTTGCTGAGTTTATACTCGCTGATAAGCGTTTAATTGCGCGTAAACCTAAAAACCTTTCAATGAAAGAAGCGGCGGCTATTCCACTCGTTGGTATTACTGCACTTGAAGGCTTAACACGTGCAAGTGTAAGTGCAGGGCAAAAAGTATTAGTACACGGCGGGGCAGGTGGTGTAGGCCATTTAGCAGTACAACTAGCTAAGCATTTTGGCGCTGATGTTTACTCAACAGGCGGTAACGCAGAGCAACTAGCCCTAATAGAAAGCTTTGGTGCTACAGGTATAAACTTTAAAGATGAAACCGTAGAACAATACGTTGAAAAGCACACTAATAATGTGGGCTTTGACATGGTGTTTGACACGGTAGGCGGCGGTAACCTGACTAACTCGTTTGCAGCAGCAAAGCTAAATGCGCAGGTATCTACAACGCTTTCTTTATTAGAGCTTGATTTAAGCCCAGTACATTTTAAAGGGTTATCGTTAAACGTCATATTTATGCTTATTCCAATGATCCACGACTTTAACCGTCAAGATCATGGCGACAAACTAGCAAAGCTTGCACAAATTGTAGAAGCAGGTGGTATGCGCCCAGTCCTTGATGAGCAAGATTTTACACTAGAAGAGACGGCAAAAGCGCATGACCGCTTGGCTAGCGGCCAAGCGATGGGCAAGGTCGTTATAAGCGTACAGTAATGTATAAAGGCCGGCTTTTTAGCCGGCTTCTTCACTAATCCTCATATTCCTTCAAAGGTAGCCAATTAACTTACAAACCTCATTTATGTTGACGAAATAATAGTGATAGAATGCAGCGCGTAGCACCACTTGCACAAAGTAAATGGTCGATAATTTTATAAGGTTTGTTGTGTAATGCTGTTAATGATCGATAACTACGATTCGTTTACTTACAACTTAGTGCAATATTTTCAGCGATTAGATCAAGACGTATTAGTAAAGCGTAATGATGAGCTAAGCGTTGCTCAAATAAAGCAGTTAAACCCACAGCATATCGTATTATCGCCAGGCCCATGTACACCTGACGAGGCAGGTGTATCACTTAGCGTTGTTGAGCAGTTAAAAGGGCAGTTTCCTATTTTAGGCATATGCCTGGGGCACCAAACTATTGCACAAGCATTGGGCGGTGATGTAATTAGAGCCAAAAAAGTAATGCACGGAAAAACTTCGCCTATAGTGCACACTAATAAAGGTGTATTTAAAGATTTGGTAAACCCATTAACTGTTTGCCGTTATCATTCGCTGGTGGTTAAGCAGCAAAGCTTACCGAGTGAATTAGAAATAACAGCGTGGAGCCAAACCGAGCAAGGTGAGTTTGATGAGATTATGGGCTTACTCCATACCGAGCTTGCAATAGAAGGTGTGCAGTTTCACCCTGAAGCAATTTTAACAGAGCATGGTTTGCAATTGCTTGATAACTTTTTAACTCGCTTCTAATGTTACAATACAAAACGCATTTTATATTAATTGAATGGATGCCATGACTGAACTTGTAGCCCAGCAGCGAATTGCCAAAGTGTTAGACCAGCGAGCACATGATTTATTGCTTGGGCACAGCTTTGCACATCAGCAAATAGGGTTTATTCATACTCTTGATATAGATTACGGCGAACCAATGAAGCAACGCACCTTGTTGCAAGTAGAAGTAGCAGCACAGCAAAAGCGCCAGCAAAGTAGTACAGCACATCATAAATACCGTGCTCAAGCGAGTGAGCAGCTACATAAAGTCATTGAAACCGTTATTTTAAAAAAGCTTGAAGATATGGATGCTGTCATCCACAGCACCATAGGTATTGAAGACGGTATTGCCAGTATTCTCGACATACTTGCTGTTAAATCGGCATCAGTTGGGCGCCTTGAGCCCTTAGTTAATGATTTAAGTTGGCTAGGGCGCGAGCTTATTACATTAGTTAATTTGCCTTATTACCGTAATCAACGCTGCAAAAATACTTCAGTTAAAGTAGATAGCCCATCATTAGCCCTTCGTTATATTGGGCTCGATAACTTACAGTTAGTAATACCTACATTTGCAGTGCGCCATTGGATGCCACACAGTACTGAGCCATTTCCTCTTTTAAAACGCAGATTGCGCGACAGCGCGATGGCCAATGCTATTGCAGCGCAAAAAATAGCAGAGCTAAATAAGGTAAACCCCATACATGCTTTTACTTTGGGTATGTTATTAGATGTAGGGCGAATTGCATTAGTCCGTTTATATTTAAAAACGTTTGAGCAGGTATGGCAGCGTAAAGTGCAACTAGCACGACAAGAGCAACAAAAAGACTTACACACCGCTTTATTAGAGTTAAAACCCGATCCGCTATTTTTAACTACTTTATTGAGTAATAAATCTATTGCGGTAAGCGCTAAAGTTATTGAGCAAATGGCGTTTAAGTATTTACCGTTTAAAGGGGTAATGCAGCAACTTGTGCATGGTGTAGATAAAAATGATGAAATGTTACCTTTAACCGATATTATGCTAAAAGCACGCTGTTATTCGCATTATCTCAATCTAAAAGAGCACCAGCTAATAGAACCTGATGAAATACAGGCGTGGTTTTCGCACTTTAAGTTCACTAAAACGGAACTAAAAACCCTCCAAACGAGCAATTTTACTAATTTAGCTATTCAAATTGACTAAAAATCTGAATTTTTTGTTAATTTTTTTGCGACTAATCATTCATCCTACACGCTTTCTTATAGTAACTTATTAGCGCTTAAAGCTAGCCGCAGTTCAATGCGCAGCCGCAAAGAGGCTAAAATGCGGTGGTTATTCACTTTGCTAATAGTTATTCACTATCTATGAAATAATATCCCAAGCCCTTTATTTTCAAGGGGTAGGTGAAAGTTTTTAACGAGACAGTATTCATTTATTCTGAAATAATGTGCGTCTGAAAATTGAACCACAAAGCAATTTTGCGCAATTATCAGAGTCTGATTTTGCCTATTAAGTTGGTTACAAATATTAACCAAACACCTATTTTGATGTTTTGTGTTGCTCACAATTAAGAGGAAATAAAATGACAGTCAATCGCGAATTATTTGATGAAGTAATGGTTCCTAACTACGCACCTTCAAGCGTAATTCCTGTTCGAGGCGAAGGCTCTCGCGTATGGGATCAACAAGGTCGAGAGTTTATCGATTTTGCTGGTGGTATTGCAGTTAACTGTCTAGGCCATTGCCACCCTGCATTAGTAGGCGCATTAAAAGAGCAAGGCGAAAAAATCTGGCATCTTTCAAATGTAATGACCAACGAGCCAGCACTTCGTCTAGCTAAAAAAATGGTTGATGCGACATTTGCTGAAAAAGTTTACTTTGCTAACTCTGGTGCTGAAGCAAACGAAGCCGCACTTAAATTAGCGCGTCGTTTTGCACTTGATAAATTTGGCGCTGAAAAATCACAAATCATCGCATTCAACAAAGGTTTCCACGGTCGTACATTCTTTACCGTAACTGTTGGCGGCCAAGCGGCATACTCAGATGGTTTTGGTCCTAAGCCAGGCGATATCGTTCATTGCGATTACAACGACCTTGCTGCTTTTGAAAAACTAATTAGCGACAAAACATGTGCCGTAATGATGGAACCACTGCAAGGTGAGGGCGGTATTGTTTCGCCAACTGATGAGTTTGCTCAAGGTGTTCGCGATTTATGTACTAAGCATAACGCTCTACTTATTTTTGATGAAGTACAAACAGGTGTAGGCCGCACAGGCGAGCTATACGCATACCAAGGTT
Source organism: Pseudoalteromonas sp. MMG006 (assembly GCF_018101025.1). Classification (NCBI taxonomy): domain Bacteria; kingdom Pseudomonadati; phylum Pseudomonadota; class Gammaproteobacteria; order Alteromonadales; family Pseudoalteromonadaceae; genus Pseudoalteromonas; species Pseudoalteromonas sp. MMG006. The sequence continues at coordinate 48,415 of NZ_JAGJEJ010000016.1, read as the reverse complement.
TAAATGTAGTACCTGACATTTTAACGTCGGCTAAAGCACTTGGCGGTGGTTTCCCTATTGGCGCTATGATCACAACGACTGAGATTGCACAGCACCTTAAAGTAGGTACTCATGGCTCTACATACGGTGGTAACCCACTTGCATGTGCCGTTGCAGAAGCCGCGTTCGATACTGTAAACACACCAGAAGTACTTGCTGGCGTAAAAGAAAAAGCCGCATTATTTAATGAGCTACTTGCAGCCGTTAACGAAAAATACAATGTATTTAGCGAAATTCGTGGCCAAGGTTTATTAATTGGTGCAGTAGTAAACGAGCAGTACAAAGGCCGTGCTAAAGAATTTTTAGTAGCGGGTACTGAGCAAGGCTTAATGTCATTAGTGGCAGGCGCTGACGTAGTTCGTTTTACTCCTTCACTAGTTATTACTGAAGCAGATATTCGCGAAGGTATGGCACGCTTTGAAAAAGCAGTAGCAAGTGTAGTAAGCGCATAAACTACTCTAGCCAAGTAATTAAGGGCAAACCGTGTTTGCCCTGTAAATCCTATTTACCGTTATTTATAAGGGAGCAAGCGGACTCATGATGATCCTTCGCCCAATCCAGCAAAATGATTACTCAGCATTACTGAAAATTGCCCACGAATCAGGGCATGGTTTTACGTCTTTGCCTTTAAATGAAGAGCTATTACAAAAAAAGATTGACCATTCAGTAAGCTCATTTGCTAAACAAACGTCACAACCCGGTGACGAAGGCTACTTGTTTGTTCTTGAAGATAGCGAAACCGGTGAAGTAGTTGGCACATCTGCAATAGAAGCAGCTGTAGGCCTTGATGATGCGTTTTATCATTATCACTTAAGTAAAGTGATTCATTCATCACGCACATTAGACGTATACAAAGCGGTTGATATTTTAACGCTGTGTAACGACTACACCGGTGCAACAGAATTATGTACGCTATTTTTAAAAGATGGCTATCGTAAAAACTGTAACGGTAAACTTCTTTCAAAAGCGCGCTTTATGTTTATTAAGCAACATCAGGCACGTTTTGCACAAACCGTAATTGCAGAAATGCGCGGTGTGTCTGACGAAAGCGGCAGTAGCCCTTTTTGGCAGTGGTTAGAAGAGCACTTTTTCTCAATGGACTTTCCTACAGCCGACTACCTAACAGGTATTGGCCAAAAGGTATTTATTGCAGAGCTAATGCCAAAGTACCCAATTTACGTAAACTTGCTAAGCAAAGATGCGCAAGCGGTCATTGGTAAAGTGCACGACAACACACGCCCAGCTATTGAGCTTTTAAAAAGCGAAGGTTTTACGTTTAACGGCTATGTAGACATTTTTGACGCCGGCCCAACAGTTGAAGCAAAAGTAGATAACATTGCCACTATTCGTAATGCACATAACTTTAAAGTTGAAATAGGCGAAGTATCAGGCGACACCATGGTGCTTTTAGCCAACGAAAAGCTTGAAGGTTTTAGAGCAACCGTAGCGCCTATGTCTTATGACGACAGAGCAGACAGTCTTGTTTTATCGCAAGAGTTAGCCGATGCACTGCAACTGCAAGCTGGCGATACAGTAAGCGCAACCCCAGTTTAATTTAGGAGAAAGTATAATGACTCATCCTGCACAATTTATTAATGGTCAATGGTCACAAGGCCAAGGCACAGAATTTAACTCAGTAAATCCTGCAAATAACGACGTTATTTGGCACGCATCATCAGCTACTGCCGAGCAAGTTGATTCAGCGGTTGGCGCTGCGCGTGAAGCATTTTACGCATGGGCTGATAAGAGCTTTAGCGAACGTTTAGAAATAGTTAAAGCATTCGCAGCACAATTAAAAGAAAACAGCGAAGAGCTTGCCATCACTATTGCACAAGAAACCGGTAAGCCACTGTGGGAGACGCGCACTGAAGCGGGCGCTATGGTTGGTAAAATTGCCATTTCTGAAAAAGCATTTTTAGAGCGCACAGGCGACGTAGAAAACGCAATGCCACTAGGGCGTGCCATGATCCGTCATAAGCCACATGGCGTGGTAGCGGTATTTGGCCCGTATAACTTCCCAGGGCATTTGCCTAATGGCCACATTGTTCCTGCGCTTTTAGCGGGTAACACAGTTGTGTTTAAGCCATCAGAGCTAACCCCAAAAGTTGCCGAGCTTACGCTTAAACTTTGGGAAAAAGCAGGTTTACCAGCAGGCGTTATCAACCTTGTTCAAGGTGAAGTAGAAACGGGTAAAGCCCTTGCTGCTCACAAAGGTATTGATGGCTTGTTCTTTACGGGTTCTTCACGCACGGGTCATATTTTACATGAGCAGTTTGCAGGTCAGCCGGGTAAAATTTTAGCGCTTGAAATGGGTGGTAATAACCCACTTATTATTACCGACGTTGAAGATACCAAAGCAGTTGTACACGATATTATTCAATCGGCGTTTATTTCAAGCGGCCAGCGTTGTACGTGTGCACGTAAATTGTTTTTGCCTAAAGGTAGCAAAGGCGATGCAATTTTAGAGCGCCTTATCACTGCAACTAAAGCCATTAAAGTAGGCAACTACGACGATGCAGAACAGCCATTTATGGGCTCTATGATCTCATCAGCGGCAGCTGCAGGTATGGTTAAAGCACAAAGCGAGTTAGTTGAACTTGGCGCTCAAGTATTAGTAGAGCTTGAGCACACAGCAAATACAGGCTTTGTAACGCCAGGTATTATTGAGTGTACAGCTATTAGTGATTTCCCTGATGAAGAACATTTTGGCCCACTTTTAAAAGTATTCCGCTTTGATAGCTTTGACCAAGCAATTGATAAAGCAAACGACACAACGTTTGGTTTATCTGCAGGCTTACTTAGCGACAGCGAAGCCGACTACGACCACTTTTTACGTCGTATTCGCGCGGGTATTGTTAACTGGAACCGCCCAATTACGGGTGCATCAAGCGCAGCACCATTTGGTGGTATTGGCGCGTCGGGTAATCACAGAGCAAGCGCGTATTACGCAGCTGATTACTGTGCATACCCAGTTGCTTCAGTAGAGCTTGAAAAAGTAGCGATGCCAGCAACACTAAGCCCAGGCTTAAAAATAGATTAAGTACTACTTAATTGCTACAAAAGCAGCTTCGGCTGCTTTTTTTGTATTGCTAACGCGCAAAGCTAGTAATTATCGGCACTTTCTGATTAAATCAGAAAAATATACGTTTTAGAGGTGACAATAATGGTTTTAGACAGGCAAGGGTACGATGACTTGATCATGTATCTAACTCAAAATTTAGCTTTATTTGAGAAGCCAGGCGAAATCAAACCCGGTGCCCCTACCGTTATGGAACTCATAGAAGACGTAATAGCTCAAAACGTTATGCTTATTTGTGAGCAACACACAAACCTTAATACCGAACAGCGTAGTCAAATTGTGCGCGAAGTTGACGGTATAGTGTACGATTTAGAAGAAGTCCTCAGTAGCATTACCTCACAGCCTGTTACGGTTGAACAGCATGCCTTTATAGACGAGTTTGCAAGCTTAATTAAAAACTTGTTTGATAGCGCAGTAACACAAGAGTCTTAATTTTTAGTGAGTGCCTTTTACTAACTGTGCGCCTGTTATATACCTATTAATGCAGATTGGTATACAATCAAGAAAATATTTTTTGAGATAAACAGATGCAAGCAAATGTAAAATGGGTTGAAGGCGATACATTTATTGGTCGTTCTAATTCTAACCACAATGTTGTTTTTGATGGTGGCAGCGACAGCGCAGCACCAAGCCCAATGGAAATGGTTTTAATGTCAGTTGGGTGTTGTTCATCGGTTGATGTGGTGAGCATTTTGAAAAAATCAAAACAAGACTTTTCAGATGTTCAAGTGCAATTAAGTGCTGAGCGCGCAGAAACAGCCCCGCGCGTATTTACTAAAATCAATTTACACTTTGTTGTTAAAGGCAATAATGTGTCGGAAAAACACCTCGCTCGTGCGGTTACGCTCTCTGCAGAAAAGTATTGCTCAGTGGCTTTAATGCTTGATAAAACAGTAGAAATTACTCATAGCCACGAAGTTGTGCAAGATCAGGTAAAATAACGCTTTTTCCATAAGGAAAATTCGTATAAAATCCGCGAACTTTTCATTCTGCAGGTGCAGATTTCACTAATTTATAGGTTGGTTTATTATGAACAAACCCTTCGATAAACTTAAACTTCATGGTTTTAATAATTTAACTAAAAGTTTGAGCTTTAGTATTTACGATATTTGCTACGCAAAGACCGAGCAACAACGTAAAGAATATATTGAATATATCGATGAGCAGTACAGTGCAGATAGACTAACCGACATTTTAGGTGAAGTTGTTGATATTATTGGTGCCAACATTTTAAATGTAGCTCGCCAAGATTATGAACCGCAAGGCGCAAGTGTCACTATTTTGGTTTCTGAAGAACCAGTAGAAGAGCAGCAAAATTATGATGCTGACGAAGCACCAGGCCCATTACCTGATTCAGTTGTTGCGCACCTAGATAAAAGCCACATTTGTGTACACACATACCCAGAAGCTCACCCTGATGATGGTATTTGTACATTCCGTGCTGATATTGAAGTATCTACGTGTGGCATTATTTCGCCACTTAAAGCGTTAAACTTCTTAATTCATAGCCTTGAGTCAGACGTAGTAACAATTGACTACCGTGTACGTGGTTTTACCCGCGACATTAACGGTGTTAAACACTACATAGACCACGCTATTAACTCTATTCAAAACTTCATGACAGAAGATACCAAAGAAGCGTACCAAATGATGGACGTAAACGTGTATCAAGAAAACCTGTTTCATACCAAAATGATGTTAAAAGAAACCGACTTAAATACGTATTTATTCGGCCTTTCTACTGATGAGTTATCGGATGAAGAAGAAGAAGAAATTCGCTCTAAACTGACTCGCGAAATGCAAGAAATATTCTATGGCCGTAACCTGCCAGACACAGAATAAGCATAACGATTTAAATTAAAAATGGCGCTCAGTGAGCGCCATTTTTTTATGTCTAAAAAAGCCCAGCTAATTAATTTAGCTAAGCGTTTAAAAGGTTACTTAAGCATACTGTAAATAAGTGCAAACACAGCAAGCGACCCAACCGCTAATATAAACAATGTACTTAAGCGGTTACGGTATTTATGAAGTGCAGGTACTTTGTAAACGGCTATCATAGGCATAATAAACAAAATCATCGCAATGATAGGACCAGATAGCTGATCCATCATGTCTAAAATACTCGGGTTTTTAACCGCACAAAACCAAATAGCAAAAAACATAATTACTACACCAATTTTGTCAGCTACTTTTGCGTTTAAGCTGGTTTGCTTAGTAACCAAACCAGTAAAGCTTTCGCGAGCACCTAAAAAGTGACCTAAAAACGATGATGTAATAGCAATAAACGCAACAAGTGGCCCAAGGGTGGCAATAAACGAATTACTCGTGATGTTAGCAAGGTACGATAAAATTGATACGTTAGCGGCTTTAGCTGCCGCCATCTGCTCGCCTGTAAGCGACAGCACGCAAGAAAACACAAATAACAGTACAAAGGTAATAAGCAATAAGCTAGTACGCTTTAAAATAGCCTCAGCTTTGTTAGTCGCTTGATTGCCGTAATGACCACGCTGCACATTCACAAAGCTTGAAATAGCCGCTGCGTGGCTAAACGAAAATACAATAATAGGAATTGATAACCACAGCGTTTTAGTAAAGTTGCCCGCTTCAGGCAAGCTCATATCAGGCATTTGCCAGCTAGGTATTAAATAAAGCGATAAAAAGAATAATATGCCCACAAGCGGATAAACTAAAATAGCAAAGGCACGCAGCATTAAGCGCTCACCGCCCATCATTAAGCTAATCATACCTGCAACTAATACGCCCGAAAGTAGCACGCGAGAAGGTGATTCCATCCCCATTTGGTTAACCATAAAACTATCAACAGTATTGGTTAAGCCCACACCGTAAATAAGCAAAATTGGGAATATAGATAAAAAGTACAACAATGAAATTAATCGACCCGCAGTCACACCAAAGTGCTCTTCAACTACATCGGTAAAATCGGCATCTTTGTGTTTTGACGAAAGCACAAAACGCGATAACCCACGGTGGGCACAAAAGGTCATTGGGAATGCTAAACACGCCATAATAATTAATGGCCAAAAACCGCCAATACCAATATTAATAGGTAAAAATAAAATACCCGCACCAACGGCCGTGCCAAATAGACTTAGCGTCCATTGTGTATCGTGTTGGTTCCATTTTGAGGTAGAAGAGTGTGTGTTATTTATTGGTGCATTTGAAAGCGTTGCACCTTGAGGTGTTGTCATGTGTGTGCTCATCCATTATTTGTAATAATAATTGCGCCGAAGAATATAGTTTTTGACTAAATTTTTCATGTTTTGAGCTGGTTTTAGAATGAATTAGTTGTAGTGGTTTAGTGACTAACTGTCATGAATATGAAACAGCGATTTAAAAGTGAGCAATGTATAAAGTAATAATTATACAATATGTTGTTTATTTGAACGAAGTAACTGCTGTCAGGTTTTTTGTATGAAACAAAGTTTTTTATACGCTGCAGATATTACATAATTTATCGCGATAAGAGCTTTAGCTTATTAGAGCGTGTTGATCTTTGGTCGTTGAATTTTCAACAGCATGTTTGCATGTAAGCCAACAAGGTAACGCAGGAGCTGTTACCGAGCTGGCTATGTTATAAATCTCGCGCCGGGATTAAATTTCCCCTAGATAGAACAAACTTTAATCCTGAGAGGTCAACAAACCTCAACTAATAGCAAAAGATGATTTTTCATTTGAACTGCAAAGGTTACTTTTATTTACTTCTTTAGGTACTCGTTTTGAAGCCAGTTTTACGTAAAAAGCAGGCAATACAAAAAGAGTAAAAAGGGTTCCTATAAGCATTCCTGCTACTAATATAATGCCAATACTATTTCGGGCTTCAGCCCCTGCTCCAGATACCATTAATAATGGGAAGTGCCCAAGAACAGTGGCAGCAGTGGTCATTAAAATAGGCCTTAATCTGGTTGATGCAGATTCAATGACGGCTTCTATGCGGCTTTTACCTTGCTCTTGTAGGTGATTTGCAAATTCGACAATTAAGATACCGTTTTTTGCAATCAGACCAATGAGTGTGATTAAACCGATTTGAGAATAAATATTGATAGTCGTTAATTCAAAATACGATAGCATCAACGCGCCAGCCATTGCCAAAGGTACACTCCCAATTAACACAGCTAGAGGGTCACGAAAGCTATTAAATTGGATACTAAGCAGTAAGTAAACAATGACCAGTGAAATGAGCATAACGCCTAATAAACTATTACCTTGTTGTCTTATTTGTCTAGACTCTCCGGCATAATCAACAGTGTATGAAGGGGGGAGTAATTCTTTTGCGGCATTTTCTAATGCTGAAAGTGCCTCTTCTTTTGTGGAGTTAGGTAATACGGCTCCAAATATGCGAAAGGCATTTTGCTGTCCAAAGCTATTTAATTGTCTAGGAACTGTTGCCCATTTAACTTCAGCTATTGCAGATAATGGCACGCTGGTTCCATTAATTGATTTAATGTTTAAGCTTAGTAGTTTTCCAGGATCTGACTTTACATTTCGGTCAATAACAGGGATTACCTGATAAGCTTTTCCTTGCGCATCAAATCGATTAACGTAGTTATTTGATAAAAGAACACTCAGTTGCTGATTGACATAAGCGAGATCCATTCCTAAATCGGCAATTTTATCGCGCTTTAATTGTAATTGTATTTGGGGTAAATCGATTTTTAAATCAGTGTCTGCGTATAAAAAGTGCCCACTAGCAAATGCTTTACCTATAAGTTGCCCTGCATAGCTTTGCATTATTTCAAAACTATCACTGGACTTAACGACCATTTCTACATCGAATTGGCCCGCAGTAGGAAGTGGCGCTGGAAGAATGGGCAACGGGTTGACTCCAGGGGTTTTAGCCAAGCGTCCATAAACCTCAGGAAGAATTGATTTAGTAGTGTAATCTCGTTCGCTAGCACTTATAAATTCAATACCGCCAAAAGCACTATTGGTAAAAATGTTCTGCCACATTTGAGTTGTGCCGGGTATTTCTAATAAGCTATCAACCATGCCACGAATGTTATCTTCATTATAAGTTAACGATGACTCAGGGGGGGATTGTACAAGTACAAATATGCTGCTTTGATCCTCAATTGGCGCAAGCTCTTTTTGTGCACCTTGGTAAAATGGTATTATCATAAGGCTTAACGCAATTGCAGCGACAATCACTTGATTTCGCCACGACAATAAAAGAGTAAGTAACAACGCATATTTATTTCTTAGCTGATCAAATACCCAGTTTACTTTTTTTGTTAATTTAGTTTCTTGCCCTTCAGCAGGGATAACATACGCGCTCATTATTGGTGAAAGTGTGAGGGCAACAATGCCTGATATAAGCACTGATATTGCTAGGGTAAAAGCAAATTCTTTAAATAATACGCCGGTAAGTCCAGACAGAAAGCCAATCGGTAAATACACCATTGTTAGTGTGAGAGTCATTGATACAATTGGTACAAACAGCTCTTTGGAGCTTGTGAGCGCAGCGTCAATTTTAGATTTTCCTGCACGAATATGACGTGAAACATTTTCTACAACAACAATCGCATCATCAACCACCAAGCCAACAGAGAGAACAATAGCGAGCACGGTTAGTAAGTTTAACGAAAAACCGACGACATACATTGCGGCAATAGCACCTAATATTGAAATAGGAATAGTCACTAAAGGTACCGCTGAGCTTCTAAATGATCCCATCATAAAAAGAACAACAACGCCTACTAGAATAACCGTCTCAATAAGTGTTTTAAAAATCTCATTTAATGCATCGCGCATATATAAAGTACCATCATAGGCATAACCAATGCTGATACCATCCGGTAAAGTCTTATTAATTTTATCGGTTAATGCGTAAAGTGCGTCACCAACTTCAATTTCATTTGCACCTGGCTGCGGCCAAACTGAAATATAAACAGTATCATGCTGATTTAAGCGAGCACTTACCGTTGGCTGCTCAGAGCCAAGTTCAATATGGGCTACATCTCTCAGATATATAACATCATTATCTATACGTTTTACAATTAACTGCTTAAATTCATCGATACTTTTCAATTGTGTATTAGCGACCAGATCAATTTTTTGTTTATTAGTTTCTATATAACCTAGCGTAGCTATTGTATTATTTGCAGCCAACGCGGAGTAAATATCGTCAGCGCTAAGATCAAATGCTTCTAACTTTGCAGAATTTAAATGCACGCGCATCGCAGGCGTTCTACTGCCTTCAATTGCGACTCTTTGAACACCCTCAATATCTGTAATTATAGGAGTCACTTGCCTTGATAAAAAGTCGGTTAGTTGTGTAAGTGATTCGCCCTGATGCTCTATATTTAAATAAAATAGCGCATGAGGTCGATCGGTACGCTTAACGCTAACAATGGGATCCTCAGTATCATTCGGGAGCATATATTTAACTTGGCTAAGACGAGCAGTAAGCTGTGATAAAGCCCGAGTACTATCTTCGTTTAAATTTAAGTAAGCTGTTACAGTGCTGTTCCCTGCAATTGTGACTGATTCAACATAATCAACACCTGGAACCGTAGCGGAAATACGTTCTATTGGTTCTGTAATAAAACCTTTAACTGTTTCAGCTGATGCGCCTACGTAGTTAGTTGAAATAACTAAAGATGAACTTTCAATTTTTGGAAACTGTAGCACAGTCACCTTAAGCACTGACCAAATCCCAGCAATACAAATAATGGCGGATAAAACGATTGCAAGTGTTGGTTGTGTTATGAATCGATCCATAAAATGATTGTTTTTCATAATGATACCTTAGGAGATAACGTATCTTCCATAGCTACAGTACGCTCTGAATTAAGCAAGTATGCCCTTAAACCGTCACGCAATTTAAATGCTCCATGACTTGCGATTAATGCGCCTGAGGTTAAGCCATTGGTGATCATAACGAGATCCCCAATACGTTCGCCTAATTCAACTTGTGTACGCTTAGCGTATGTTTTTCCTTCCTCGTCTTTATTTAATAAATATACATAGTTCCCTAATTTGCCTTTAATAACTGCTAAATATGGGATCGCAACAACCTCTTTTTTGTTGCCAATAGGTACCTTAATTTTAACGAGTTGATTTGAATTTAGTTTAGTATTTCCTAATGTAATTTTTGCACGGTATTTCAGCTGTCTTGAGTGTTTTGACATTTCTGGTGCAACAGAAGCTACTTGTGCAATTATTTCTGTCTGTGTGTCATCAAGTAGCGTTAATACTACCGGCGTATTAATTGCTAGCTCTGTATAGGTTTGCGGGAGAGAAAAATCGACCCACATATATTTTTCAATACCAATGAGCTGAGTTAGATTTGTATTAGCAGGTAAAAACTGACCGACTTGCAAGTCATGTATACCAACGCGGGCTGTAAATGGTGCTGTAATCACTTTTTTAGCAATTTTAGCTGAGAGTAGATTTATTTCTGCTTGGTATTGAGCAAGTAAAGCCGTTGATTCATCTAATTGCTGAGCGCTCAATTTATTTGAATTATAAAGGCTTTTATATCTCTTTACGGTGGTGTTTTGTAGTTCAAAGCGTGATTTAGCTATTTGCAGTTGTGCTTTTTCCTCCTCGTGTTCTATTTCGAGTAACGTATCACCTGCATAAGTAATACCGCCAGATTGCAAATAGAGTTTTGTAACTTTACCTGCTGATTCATTAATTAACGATAATGTTTTAGGGGCTTTTACGATACCGCTAATATCTATATGTGACTGATGAGCAACTTTTTCTACATACATAGCTTCGACATTAGCCGATTGTTCATTGCCTATATTGCTGCGCGCATCAATGATGTTACTTTTAACTGCAAAGCTGCCCGCTATTAAAATTGCTAGTATGCCTGTCGTTGTAATCCATGGAATGAAATTCATAATTAGCTCCTTGTGTGCATCTAGTAGGTAATATGCTTGGGTGAAGTTTGTTTATGTAAAGTATCTTTATATAAAGATATATAATTAAAAAAATTTGTCAATAAACTTCACCCATTATTTTTACGCTACTTCTCTTTTATTACTAGATTGCTTTGCATGGGCAACAGCTAAATGCCCTGCAACACGCGCTGTATTGATCAAAACGGCACTGTTAGCTTTAGCTGAACGCCCTTTAGTTACTTCATCAATTGCTTTCATAATGTACTTAGTGACTTTATTTCCACTGATCCCTTGCGCTTGAGCCGAGCTAATTGCCGCGTTGATAGCATCATTAACATCATCACTATCAATGGCATCTTCGAGCTTAGTGGGTGTTGTAATTAATACACTGCGCTTATTATCAAGCAGCCATTGGGTTTCAATTATGTCGGCTAAAATAGATGCATCATCTATCCGTTGTGGTGCTTTATAGCCACTTGAGCGACAGTAAAATGCAGGGAAATCATCAAATTGATAAGATATAATAGGGACATTGTGGGTCTCTAAGTATTCAAGTGTTAAACCTAGATCGAGTATGTTTTTTGCACCAGCACATACAACGGCAACCCGTGAACGTGTAAATTGCATAAGATCTGAAGAAATATCCATCGTATTGTTTGCTCCTCTATGAACGCCACCAATGCCGGCAGATGCAAAAAAGCATATTCCTGCTAACTCAGCTGCAATAATAGATGAGGCAACGGTGGTTGCACCCAATTGCTTAGTCGCTAATACAACGGGTAAGTCACGCGTGCTGACTTTAGGTATATTTGCGGTTGTTGCAAATAACTCAATTTCACTTTCATCCATACCAATTAGTAATTTACCATTAGCGACTCCAATGGTTGCAGGGATTGCACCCGACTCACGAACTGCTGCTTCTACTTGTAACGCGGTGTGTTTATTTTCAGGGTAATCTAAGCCATGCGTTATAACATTAGACTCAAGCGCCACGACCGCAAGCCCTAACTCAAGAGCCCGTTTAATTTCAGGCTTAATAACAAGATTTATCTTTGTATTGTTCATTTTATTTCTCCTCTAATAATTTGGTTTTTTAATTAATTTATGTTTTTGCTGAATGATATGTTTGTTATAAACACGTTGTTGCCAATTTTTCGGTTGCTCTGCATGCAGTGCGATTGAAATAAAGTCGTTATTGCATTTAAACTCTTTACTTATCAGTGCCGAAATTTTTTTCACGAGCCTATTCTTGGTGGAACTGGATACGTGAGAATCAAAATAATGTATGTTGATATGCGGCATATTGCGTCCTTACGCTATTAATAATGAACGATGGCTCTCGTAAGAACCTTGAGATTGCACAATGCTATTAAACAGCTCATCAACACCTTGATGTTTTAATAATGCGTAATGATCTGCTTGTAAGTGTTGTGTTATCGCTTCTTTTTCGTTGTACTCAGGAATGTTTTCAATAAATGAATAATCATCTCCTTGTGCTTTAAATATCACTTTTGGTGCTTTTACTTGGCGTTCAAGCAACTCTGTGAATGTATATTTAAACTCATAAGTGCGCATTACTACTTCTATGATTTTACTGACAACATCTCGATTCAAAGTGCGATGATTCGTACATACAAAGTCAATAAACTGTTGTTTATTAGTCACTGTCGATAAACATTGTTCTAATACCGGGCCTTGTATTTTTTGAAAGAACACTGAAAATAAAATGGTGACAAATGCAGGAGAAGTAAAACAAGGTGTCTGCTCTTTTTGTGAATACTGAGGTAGATTAGGTGAGCCTGGTGCAATGAGATAAAGTGCTTCCACGGTCTCGCCACTTGCTTCAAGTTGATGCGCCACTTCAAATGCAACACGCGCCCCAAAAGAGTATCCCCATAACGTATAAGGACCCGTTGGTTGCTCATTTTTGATTAGCTTGATATCAGCTTCTGCCATTTCTTGTATTGTATCGTAAGGAACTTCATCACAATTAAGGCCATGCGCTTGCACCGCAATAAACGTCGCTTCATCGGCCACTTTTTCAGCTAAAGGTTTTAAGCTCATTGGATACCCACCTAAACCAGGCCAGCAGAAAATTCGCGATTTTTGTGTAGAGTTATTTAAATTAATCAACCGACTATGTGAGCTGTTATCGTTTTGCTTAATATAAAGAGCAAGTGCTTCAATAGTGGGGGCTTGAAAGATAGCTTGCATTGGGATACTAATGCTCAACTCTTTATTTAAAGTATTCATAAATGTAACGGCTGTTAAAGAGTTTCCACCACTTTCAAAAAAATTATCTTGGACTGATACTTTGTCCCATTTCATAACATGGAGCCAAATATCAGCTATTTTCTCTTCTAATTTATTTCGAGGCTCAATGTAGGCAGCCTTATTTTCAATATTATTAAGTTTCTCTGAATTTTTTAGAGCGAGATAATCGACTTTCCCATTCGCTGTTTGTGGGAATTCAGCAAAAGTTATAATTTTATTAGGTACCATATAGCTAGGTAGCGAATTTTGTAAATCATGATTCAATATTTCAAGGGGGCCACGCATATGTATAGCGTCTTCTTTCATACCTTCACTGCGCTTTTGCTCTTCTGAAATTTTTCCACCAATGCAAAAATAAAATGGTTTCATTGTACAGTTCGCATCAGATAAAATTTCTTCAATACGATTGGCTGAAGGTAAATTATTACCAGATTTTGAGCTATAACCAGAAGACATTAAACCTATGTTTAAGTCGTTCATTTGTAACTGCTGTAACTTACGACCTAAATCAATATAGTGTCGCCAAGCCGTTGTAGAATGATTAAGTAAAGAAATACCAAAAGAAGCTCTATCATAGACTTGCTGATTAATGGCAATCACTTTTTTCTTTTCAATTAGCTGATCAGAAAGGGGTGTCAGCTGATTATCTTGAACGGTGTATTGTCCTGAATTTAAACCATCTACATTTTGAATTTGCACTAAGGTCTCAACATTTGAAAGCGAGTCAGTTTCGCTATGTTGGCTAATATCAAAACTTCCTAAGTAGGCGTCATCTTCGTGAACAGCTAAGTAATCTTGGTATTCATTGTCAAAACTAGCAGCGCCAATTGAAAGGCCAAACTGAGGTAAAATATGATCAAATAAGCCAAGCATATGGCCTGTTTCCATTTCTAAAACTTCTAATATATTATTTTGATATACAGGTTCTATAGCTGATTGTTTACCTAAAAAATGGCAAGTTAATTTAACCGTGCTTGCAGGCGCTAATGAGCGTACAAGATGCAGGGTATGTAGTTCAGGGTGATAATAATAAATACCCGATTTTAAATTAAATAAATTATGTATTTCTAAAAATAACTGCGTAGCATACAGGGCGCCTGGAGATGCATAGCCATACTTGGGCAGTAAGCGTTGCTTGCTTTTAAACTGGCCAAAATATCTCATGATTTGACCAAATTCATCATATTCTAATGCGCTGACAGGGCGTGTAGGGATCTCTGATTTTTGTTTTTTGAGTAAGTTAAGTATTTCTTGCTCACACACATTTCCACCATCAAAGTAACGATAAGTTTTACGAGCAAAAACAGTTTCAGTTTGCTCTTTTGATGCGTTTTTATTTGGTAAATTAAATACGGGTAAGTTTAACAGCGCTTGTGGTTGTCTAAATCCAGCATTAGAGAGTTGTGCTTTAACTTGTAATTTACTTTTTTTAGATTGATGGTGTTCACTCTGCTTGCCTTGATCCATTAAAGCGGCTTCACGATGATTTAATTCAATGCATGCAATAAGATTTTGAAAACCGGTACGCTGATCATTTTTTACAACCATTGCGGCATTTTTTATCCAATCATGCTTTTCAATGGCAAGTCTAATTTCATCAAGCTCTACACGGTAACCACGTAATTTAATTTGATTATCGGCGCGACCTAAAAAGTGTGTGTTACCTTCTTTATCACGTTTTACAATATCACCACTGCGATAGAGCGTATTATGCATAGGCTCGCTATTGTGAGGATTAGATATAAATCTTTCGAGCGTTGTATCGTTACGGTTTAAATAACCTCTAGCAACCTGCACACCACTAATATAAAGCTCACCAGATTCACCCTCATCAACTAAGTTTAACTGTTCATCAAGTATATAGTAGTGAGTATTGGCTACAGGCTTACCAATAGTAATTGCATCAAACGCTTGCTCTAAAGTATGAGGCGTTACTTTATGGCTGGATGAATTTATTGTGCATTCTGTTGGCCCATATAAATTGATTAGATCTTTTTCAGGCAGTGTTTCAAAAAATTGTAAGGCGAGCTGTTTAGTAAGCGTTTCACCCCCACTGAACACGTGAGACAATGAGTTGCACAATTGAATACAAGGCGAATCAAGCAAGGCTTGTAAAAGGGTAGGAACACATTGCAAAACGGTCACTTGTTTTTCAATGATTAAATCAATAAGTGCAAGCGGATCGCGATACATTCCTACTTCACTTGTAACAACACAAATACCGATTGCATTAGCTAAAATCTCCCATTGGGCTGCATCAAAGCTAAAAGGCGTTTTTTGTACAATACGAGTTGATTGGCTAAAGCTATGCTCTTCTTTTAGCCACAGAAGCTGATTAACAATACTGCTATGTTCAATGATGACGCCTTTTGGATCACCTGTGCTTCCAGAGGTGTAAATCATATAAGCAAGGCTATCTTGTGATAGTGGCGCATAATATGACGTATTATCATCAACATCATCTATTGAAATCACAGTAATGTCGCTGCTAACCAATGCAGTAATTTGCTCTTTTAAATGTGCTTGGGTTAAAACTAAGCGCGCTTTAGAGTCTTTTAGCATATAGCTAATACGTTTTTCAGGGTATTCAGGAGACAGTGGAAGGTATCCGCATCCTGCATAAATAGCTCCCCACACACCAAAAATTAAGTCAGGCGATGGATCGACAAACAAACCAACATATTCACCTTGCTTAGCACCATGCTGATGGAGTAAAGAGGCAATGTTAGCTGATTTTTTATCCAGCATTTTATAGCTCCAATCTCCTTGGTTACTAATTACTGCAGTTTCATCAGGTGTTTCAATAATTTGCTTTTGAATTAAATCAAACAATGTTCGAGTATCACTTTCTCCCAAAAAAGATATCTGATCTTGCTCAAGGTTTTCGGTTCGATTTAGTTGGTTATGTAGTTTCATTTCTATGCCTATTCCTTTATTTAAAATTTTATAGATGACTAATTTTTGAATTGCCTTGTTAAAAATGAGTACCACACATAACTCTCATGTAACAAAGTTAGGTAAAAGATAATACATACAATCTTAATGTCAAGTATCTTTATGTGAAGATGCTTGTTGTGATGAGTCTTGTTGTAGAGGTTGTTGTGAGTTATATTGGTTTATCAATTTAAATTAGAGTAGTAGATATGATGAAAAATGATCTTGTTGACGTCGTTATAGCCCAGTGGAATAAAGAAAGACCTGATTTAGACCCTTCACCTATGGGAGTTATGGGCCGACTCGTTCGTACCGATGCAATGTTTTGCAAAGAATTACAAACTGTATTTGGCCGTTTTGGCCTCAATGGTGGCGAATTTGATGTATTAGCGACAATTAGGCGTTCAGGAAAACCGTTTACATTGAGTCCAAACCAACTATTGCAGACATTAATGCTAACCTCAGGCTCAATGACAAACCGTATCGATAAACTAGAAGCTAAAGACTTGGTTGCACGCAGCTCTGATCCTAATGACCGTCGAGGCGTTATGGTGTCTTTAACAGAGAAAGGTTTCCAATTGATTGATCAGGTTGTAGAGGAGCATATCGCAAAAGGGCAGTCTTTATTGTCACCTTTAGATAAGTCGGAGCAGCAGCAACTCGCAGTATTACTTAAAAAATTACTTTTAGGCCTTTCTAGCTCTACTTATAAATAAGGCCAGTTGGCCTTTCAGGAGCAAAATTTGTTCTATCTAGGGCATGTTGATCTTTGTGGATTAAAATTTGTTCAATCGAGGAGCGATTTAATCGTGGCGCGAGGTTTGTAACTTGGTAGGTTTGGTAACGCTCCTGCATCACCTTACTAACTTATCTTTATGTAAGAATAAGTAAATTAGCGCAAAGCTTCCGCGCCCTACTCACGGCTTTTATTTACATCCATGTAGCAGCAAAGAGTAAATCGCCCCTAGGACGAACCTAAGGGCTACGGATATTTTGAACTTACGCAGCATTATCAACTATTTACGTTGAATAATAATCACACGACATAAACTCTGCCTCGCCTAACTACCAAACCTACAGCTGCAAAATTAATCACGAAAGCTCAACACGCTCTAATATAGATTCACTTTGTTTCTCAGATAGCGATGCACTTTTATCTACCATTGTAGGATAATCGGTATAACCGGTTTCGTCGCCACCATAAAACGTATCGGGATCTACATTATTAAAAGAAGCATTTAACTTAGTACGTTCTACCAAATCAGGGTTTGCTAAAAAGAGTGCCCCTAATGCCACACCATCGCATAAATTTTCATTTAACACATCTGATGCAATAGCAGGGGTTACAGGGCCATCCTGCCAAGATTTGTGAGGGTTTAATATAAGCTTACCTAACCATTGGTTACGGATCTGCTGGGTGTGCTCACGGTTAGCCGCTTCCATAATATGCAAATACGCCAGATCAGTTGGCAACTGACTAATAAGAGTTTGGTAGAGCACTTCACTGTCTTGTTCAATAATGTCATTGTAAGTATTGTCGGGAGAAATACGAATACCGACTCTTTTAGCACCAATAGCTTGTGTAACAGCCGCCACTACTTTTAGCGTAAATCTTAAACGGTTTTTGACGCTACCACCAAATAGATCGGCTCTATTATTTGTATTACTTGCCATAAATTGGTGAAGTAAAAAACCATTTCCCGCGTGTATTTCTACCCCATCAAAACCGGCCTGAATCGCTAATTCAGCTGATTTTGCGAAGTCTTCAATGGTTGCTGTAATTTCATCTAACGTCATTTCTTTTGGTGTAGGGTAGCTCTTTGGCCCTGTTGGTGTAAAAGCGTCTCCGGCAGCTTTAATTGCTGAAGGCGCTATTGATTGATGAGCACTGGGGTATAATTCAGGATGCCCAATACGACCAGAATGCATCAATTGAGCTACAATTTTGCCTCCCCTTTTATGTACTGCTTCAGTAATGGGCTGCCAGCTTTTCACATGTTGTAAATTATGTAGCCCTGGGGAATTCATAAAACCTTGACCAACTTGGTTAGGTTGAATACCTTCAGAAATAATTAACCCAGCTGTTGCTCTTTGAGCATAATAGGTTGCCATAAGAGGCGTTGCTAATCCTTCAGCTGTTGCCCTGTTTCTACTCATTGGTGCCATTACAAAGCGATTGCTTGCGTTGATTTTCCCAAAACGAGCTTCTGTAAATAAGTTGTCCATGTTTACTTCCTTTAACTAGTTTTTTTGTTTAATGGTGGTTCCAGATTAAAATTGGAACTTGATTTTTTAAACAGCTGTACTTGAGATATAACAATGGCTAATACAATAATGACTGCGCCTAATGTTTGACTCATCGTTAGCCTTTGCGAAAGAATAAAATAACCCAATAATGTTGCTGAGATTGGGCTTGCAAACGATATAAAAGACACCGTAACAACTGGCAGTTTTTCAATAGCTTTAAACCAAACTATATAAGCGAACAAGGCGCCAATGATACTTAAGTAGGAATAACCAATTATATTGTCCACTGTTAGGTTACTAGGTAAGCCTTCTTGTACTAATCCAATCGGGAGTAAAAATAATCCACCTACAACGAGTTGCCAGCCTGTAAAAGTATATAAATTAACGTCAGCAGGCTTGCCCCATTTTTTTGTTAATACTATTCCCGTGGCCATTGAAGCGGCACCAATTAAACCTGCCATAACACCTTGAACAGGTAAATTCATATTTGGTTCTAAGACCAACATCGCGACTCCAACAGCCGCAATTGCACAAGCAATAAATTGCCTTAAATTAAGGGTATCTTTAAAGAGTAGCGCACCAAGTATCATGACTATGATAGGTTGGCACGACATAACAAGTGCAGCTACACCACCGGGTAATAGATAGGCTGCTACAAATAAACAGTAAAAAAAGCCACCAATATTAAGTATGCCAAGCACGATAGAACGCACCCACCAGATGCCTTTAGGTAGCTTTCGACCAATCAGTACCAATAAAATACCAGCAGGTAAAGCACGAAGTGTTGACGCCATTAAAGGCATATCTGGCGGTAATAGCTCGGTCGTTACTATGTATGAACTGCCCCAAATTGTTGGGGCAATCATAGCAACTAACATCCAAAGTATTAGTTGTTTATTTGTCATACGGCCCCCACATCGGTCGTACCGAAGTAGCGATCTCCGAAGTCGCCAATTCCAGGTATCATAAATGCGTTTCCATTTAGATACTCTTCAATTGAAGACGTAACTATTTGAATTTTCTTAAATTGCTGAGTAACTTTTTGAATCCCCTCAGGGGAGCACAAAAGATTAACAAAAATGATATTTTCTTCTAAAACACCAGCATCTATAAGCACCTGAATAGCACAAATTGCAGAGCCGCCTGTCGCCAACATAGGTTCGAATATCAGCACGCGACATTTAGCGATATGATCCGGAAGTTTTGAATAATAAAGAGTTGGCAATTTTGTGACGACATCGCGTTGTATTAAAATTTTTCCAATGGGAATTTTTAAGTCAATATGACGCAGCTCATTTTCCATACTTTCACCAGCACGAACCACAGAAACGGCACATATTGGATCTGCAAACTGCTTGCCTTTGTATGTTTCTCCCACGGGAGTAGTTACATCGAGATCTTTAAATGGTACTAATTCTAAGCTTTTTTCAATCAGCAGACGAAACACTTGATCAGCATAAAAAATGAATTGGCTTTTACTAGCTACCTTGTCACGCATTTTTGCATGCAGGTATTTTAGTCTATTTGTTTGCGGTAACTCGATCACACTACTTGAGAGTATTTGTGAGTCTTCTTTATATATTTGAATAACTTGATTTGCATTCATAACGCTCTCCCTATTTGAGTCTGCCAGATTAGGGGTGTTAATCTGGCAGTGAATTATATTAAGCATTGATCTCCGAAAATGCTTTTTCAGCTTCGCGAATGAATTTCTTCACCTTAGCGGCATCTTTTCTGCCGTCGCTACCTTCTAATCCCGTATGTGAATCAACTGCGGCAGGTTTAACCTTATAGATTGCATCGGCTACATTTTCAGGCGTTAAACCGCCAGCCATCATTAGAGGTTTTGGAGATCGTCTAACAAGTTCAGCGCTTACGTCCCAGTTATGCGTTAAACCAGTAGCGCCTTTAGCACCCGTTTTAGGGTTAAACGTATCAGTGATAAACATGTCAACAAAGTCAGCCATGGTATCAACAATTTCTAACAGCTCTTCAGCATTGTCTTCTTTCACAACAAGGCTTTTTAATAAGAAAAGATCAGGGCGCAGCTCTCTAAGCTTTTTCATTTCTGCCACACTAATATCACCGTGTAGTTGAACTGCTTTTACACCTAGCTCACTGCAATAACCGCTCACTTCTTCAGCATCTACCATATAGCTAATCAACACACCGGCTTGAGGCTCACTTAAGCCTTTAATAATGCTCATTGCATCTGTTTCAGAAATATCATCTTTTCCAGAAGGTAAGCGTAAAGGAAAGCCAAGCCACTCAATGCCAGACTCCAGCATTAGATTTGCTTCTTCTCGGTCGATAATGCCAGCTACTTGAATAATGTTTTTCATAATGTTCTCCAATTTAAAGTTAAAGGGTTGTAAAGAATCTCGAAGTAAAGATATGTAAGAATTAACTTTGTGTCAAGTATCTTTATATGAAGATATTAAATTAATATACGTTTAGCTGTTTCATAGAGTTGCTGAAGACTGATATTTTTATATCGTAATTATTTAAAAAGTTAACATAAGCAATAGTTTAAGTTGGTTTTTGAAGTGGTGCAAGGCGATTGGAAGCTTACTAAAAAATCGTTTGCGGCCTTAAAAAAACTTAACGTATTGAGCGTAAGTCTTAAATAAAAACAATATTTAGGCATTTAAAAAATTATATGGTGTGGGTATGGTTATCAAAACGTTAAGTTAACGAGGTCGTAAACGCGGACAAGAACAGTTGGCTTTGTCCGTGGCCCACCAAATTATTTTTAGCTGGTACAATGGCATTTGTATAACTATGTGCAGCAAGGGAGTATATGGAAAAGCAAGAAATAATAAGATTCATTAAGGATATACAATGTAAGTTTCCAGATGTGATCCCGCTAATGGATAAACACGAAAGTTGGGCGCTTGCTTTTCGCATGGAAGAGTTTGCAAACTTAACAACTTTTGCATTCAACGAAAATAAAGTCACCAACGCTCTAAAGCACTTGTCATATATGAGTCTAAAATTAGACTCTGCAAGTCCTGCTGAACTTGAGTACATAGACACTTATTACGTTGAGCACTTATTTTGCAAGGCCACTCCCATTGGAATTGAAATCGGTTGGCCACTTGTTCCTGACAAACTTAAAAAACTGTATTTAGATTTTCACGGGCAAGCGCCTAAAATACGTTGAGAATAGAAGCGAGTCGTTTTTATTTAAAAATCAAAATCTGCTCCGAAAAGTTGTTAAGTAGAAGCTATTGATCTGAACTTCATGAGAGATTTTTATTAAACTCCGTTATACTTCTTGCAATTGAATATGCCAAATGAAGTAAACAGGCCACTAACAGCAATGAGCAAAGACATTCTTTTTCATACTATTTTCCCACACGAAACCAGTAAAACATGGGTTGTATTTGTTCATGGCGCAGGAGGTAGCTCGGCAATTTGGTTTCGTCAGCTTAAAGCCTATAAAAAAGAATATAATGTGTTGTTGCTCGATCTTCGTGGTCACGGTAAATCAAATAACTTAGTACAAAACTTTGTTGATAATAACTATTCGTTCAATAAGGTCTCTAAAGATATTATTGATGTGTTAGATCATAACAATATCCCCAGCGCACACTTTGTTGGCATTTCACTGGGCACCATTCTTATTCGCAATATTGCTGAAATTGCGCCGCAATATGTTTCTAGCATGGTGCTAGGTGGCGCGGTAACCCGCTTTAATACCCGCAGTAATACACTAGTTTATTTAGGGAATACGTTTAAACACTTCTTACCTTATATGTGGCTGTATCGTTTATTTGCTTTTATTATGATGCCCAAAAAGCGCCATAAAGAATCTCGACTTTTGTTTGTTCGCGAAGCAAAACGCTTATGCCAAAAAGAGTTTATAAAGTGGTTTAAATTAGCCATGGACGTAAACCCTTTAATGCAATACTTCAAAGAAAAAGATATTGATATACCCATTCTTTACATAATGGGTAAAGAAGATCACATGTTCCTTGGCCCTGTTAAAGAAATGGTAAAGCGCCATAAAAATAGCGTCCTGCAAACTATTCACCATTGTGGCCATGTCTGCAATGTGGAACGCCCAGACTTATTCAACCAGCACTCGCTTGCGTTTATCGCCCAGCAAAATCGCTAGGGTTACCGCTTCTAAAAAGCATTCAATTAGTGGCAAGTACTTAGTAAAAAACTTATAACAGTCATCATTAGCAAATTGGATCAAGTCATTCTTTTTGACTTTCGCCATACACTAAAAACAAGCCCTGAAACTAAAGGATGCTAAAGAATATAATTGGCAATAACCTACACTTTTGCTAATAATAGAAGCCCATGAAATATGGTTTTTTTACGTAAAATAGTAAAAATTGATCTCTGATAAAGCTGTTAGGTATCTATAGGTTCTCTTCTTAACAGCTCTAAATTTGTACTGTACAATACGACGGCAAATATAATCTGTAAAATCATAAAGAATATAGGGAAATATGAATAGTTTACTAGATCAGTACCCCGATCATTATCCAGAGCAGTGTCCGCCTAATATGGCTCACTATCACACTGGTGATTTGTATCGATTTATCAATCGTAGCAATCCAGTTCCTAAGGATTTCGAATCATATTATGACACGAATCCTACAAAAGATTGGGGAGATAAGGCTTGTCAGGCTCGAGGTCTTTCTGTAGTAAAGTGCAGATTAGGGGTTTTAGAAATGAGGAATGCAATTCCTGCTCTACGTAAAAAGAAAGTATCAAAAGCCAGTATTTCTGATAATTTTGGTATGTTAGGGGATACTCCTTCTTCCTCTTCTAAAAGACACTGCACATGGTGGATGCCTAAATCAATTTTAGAACCAGAAAAGCTCTTTGTAGTTATTAAAGAAAGTGAGTTATCCAATGTTTGATTTGCCTAAAAAAACACCTATGGGCGAATTGATATTACTTGATACGTTTGAGTTTTATGAGTTTCCTCGTCTCTTCAGTGCTAAATCAAAAACTGGTGCTTTATATTTAGGACTGTCAATTTTCGATGATTATGAAGAGTTTGAATGGTTATATGTTGCAATTTCTCCAGATCGCATTAAAGAGCTTATTAATCAACGGTTATGCTTACACACAGTCTTTTCGAAGCCTGAAAATGAATACTTGTTTAAGGTTTATACTAATACAAATGGCGATACAAGGTTTGAGTATATTCTACCGGAGCAGTTAACAGCAGATGACTTACCGATTCCTGAAACTAGATTAAAAATTGAATGCAAGGTTAAGCATTATGGTCTAGGGGAAGTAGATCCAAAAATTGCTGCCGTATCATCTGTGAGAGAAACCTTTAATTTCCATCTTTACCCTTGGGACACTCAGTTGCCTGAATTAAGTTCACGTAGTTTAGGTAATATCTTACTTTCTACTCAGGAGCTAGTTGATGCCTTAGGGCAATTTTGTGAGAATGGTACACCTCCACTTAAGGGCGCCATCTCAGCAGATATTCTGCAAAAAACTAGGCTAAATACCTGTCAAATATTTGAAGGTTCTTTTGGGATTCAATTTAAATCTGCACATGTAAGTGATTTGTTTGACGATTCCTTGTCTGGAAGAGCTATTAATGAGCTGCTAGGACTATTATCAGCTCAAGATAATGAAGATAACTTAAGTAATAAATTACACCTCCTTAAAGGTCGGGTAGCTTCAAAATATAGAAGTTTATTAAAAGAAATCAACAGGCTAGGTTCAGGTGTGAAATTTGATTGGGGTTCACCTAATAGCGCGCACGGCGGAAGGTTGGAACTCACAAAAGCGCAAGTAGAAAAGGCTCATTCAATAGTTGATAAAATTGATGTACAAATGTCCGAATCAGTAGAGATTAAAGCTAAGCTCATAGGTATTAATGTCCGAACTAAACGCTACGAAATTTCAGAAGTTGAAACAGATGTCAGCTATTCAGGTAAGGTTTCAATAGAAGCAATCGGTGATATCGAACACGCAATAATTAACAATAATTACATAGTGACCTTAAAGAAGTTAATCGAAACAAAGTCATCTTCAGGCGATGAAACTATCAAATGGGTTCTCGTGGCTTTAAAAGACAGCTGACAAGTCAATTTGTGAGCATTTCCTCATCATATAGAATAACGTTAAGCTATCACTTGTCTTGCTGACAACTGATAGCTAACCACTCAAAACTGCTCTTACTCTTCTATCGCACTCACTACAAAATACGGATTCAAATACTCATCCTTAGTGTTATATAAAAGCGGGCTGCCATCAAGCTTAGTAACTTTAGCACCGGCTATTTCGGCGATTGCATGGCCTGCTCCGGTATCCCATTCGCAGGTTGGGCCCAAGCGTGGGTAAATATCGGCGCTGCCCTCAGCGACTAAACATAGTTTTAGTGAGCTGCCTTTAGACACCATTTCAACCTCATCAAAGCGTTTTACAAACTCGGCTAAATCGGGTGATGGGTGCGAGCGGCTGCCTACAACACGAATTAACCCTTTATTAGGTTTGGTGGTTACTTTAAGCTCAATTCGCTCATCGCCTTTATCTTTAAATGCGCCAATGGCTTCGGCGGCTAAGTACGATACGCCAAGGGCGGGTGCATCTACTACGGCTAAAATAGGAATGCCGTTTTTAATTAGGGCGATGTTTACGGTAAATTCACCGTTCTTTTTAATAAATTCTTTAGTGCCGTCGATTGGGTCAACTAACCAGTAGCTTTTCCACGTTTGGCGTACATCCCAGCTTATGTCAGCGTTTTCTTCACTGAGTATTGGAATGTTGGGGGTGAGTTGGTGTAGCCCTGCCACAATCAATTTATGAGCTGCTAAGTCGGCATCGGTTACGGGGCTTTCATCGGCTTTGTACTCAACGTTAAAATCCTTTTCGTAAATCCCCATTATTGCTTGGCCTGCTTCGCGGGCAAGGATAAGGGTTTCTTCTAGCAGTTCGGTTTGGTTCATGGGGTTAACCTATATTATGTTCTTTTGTTTTAGATACGTTATCAGTTGTGTAACCGATTGGTCTAGAGTGTTTTTACTTGTATCTAAAATTATTTCTGGATTGCTTGGCACTTCGTAGCTTGAATCGATACCGGTGAAGTGTTTTATCTCTCCTGCGCGAGCTTTTTTGTATAAGCCTTTAGGATCGCGGCTTTCGCACACATCAAGTGGGGTGTCGATAAATACTTCGATAAATTCGCCTTCGTCTACTAAGCTGCGCACCATGTCGCGCTCTGCTCTAAAAGGCGATATAAATGCAGTAAGTACTAACAAGCCAGCGTCGGTCATTAGTTTAGCGGTTTCGCCTACGCGGCGTATGTTTTCAATACGGTCTTCGTCGCTAAAGCCTAGGTCTTTACATAAGCCGTGGCGTACGTTGTCGCCATCTAGCAGGTAAGTGTGCGTACCTTGCTGATTAAGCGCTGCTTCTAGTGCGTTTGCTACAGTGCTTTTGCCAGAGCCTGAAAAGCCGGTAAACCATAAAATAGCGGGCTTATGTTTTTTTTGCTCACTACGCTGTGCTTTTGTAGTTGCGTAGTTATGCCAAACTATATTTTCATCCATAGTGAATGTCTCTTATGCTGTAAGCGCCAGTATTAAAAAGGAAATACCAGCGGGATCAGGGTTAATACCGTGATTGAATAAATAATAGAAAGGGGTAACCCCATTACTATGTAATCTTTTAAGCGATAGTTACCCGCGCTATAAACCATTAGATTAGTTTGATAACCAAATGGGGATATAAAGCTGGCTGATGCGCCAAAGGCAACCGCCATAATAAACGGTAGCGGGTCTACATTAAAACCAACTGCGAGCGAGTAAGCAACAGGGAACGACAAGGCAGCAGCTGCGTTATTAGTAATAAGCTCGGTAAATAATACGGTCATTAAAAATATAGCTATAAACGCGCCGTACGGGCCAAAATCCCCAAGTACCATAAATAGGGCGCTGGATATTTGTCCGGCAAGTCCGGTGCCTATCATTAATTTAGCAAGGCCAATGGCACTACCTACAACCACGAGTAACTCGAGCGGAAAACGGCGTTTTATTTCGTTAAGTTTTATGGTGCCACTGAGCATTAAGCCAATCAGTAATACCAATAAGCCTTTAACCAGCGGCACTATGCCAACAATGCTTAAACCCAGTACTGCGGCAAAGCTTAGTAGCACAATATTTGATTGCCTAGGTGCAAGATGGGCTTGTAAGTCAAAGCCCGATATATATACAAATTCGCGCTTTAAATTAGGCAAGCTGTAAAAATTTTTGCCTGGTGCGAGTATTAACGAGTCGCCAGCTTGTAATTGCACTTGCCCAAGGCCGCCTTGTAAGCGGTCGTGCCCACGGCGAATGGCAATAACGGCTGCATGAAATTGTTCTCTAAAGCGGGCTTCTTTTACGGTTTTGCCAATAAATTTTGATGACTGACTTACAACGACTTCTACTAAGTGTTCTATGTCTTTTTGATGATTCTCGTGCACGACTTTTAAGCCGTCGAAACGGGTAAGTAATGGCACCGATTTTATGTCACCTACAAAAAGCAGCACGTCGTCCTGTTGAATAATTTGCTGCGGGGTGACTGCGCAAATGCGGCTGCCATCGCGAATAATTTCAGCAAGGAATAAGTCTTTTAAATCACGCAGGCCGTTTTCTTCAACGGTTTGGCCTATTAATTTTGAGTTTGCTTGTACTTTACCTTCTAGGTAAAAAGGCACGACTTCCTGATCGGTTTTACCGTTGTCGGGTAAGTATTTAAGCATTACTAAAATGGTAATTAGGCCTACGCTTAACGCGCCTAAACCCACTAAGGTAAAGTCAAAAAAGCCCAGCGGTTTCATGCCCGCATCGACTGCAAAGCCGTTCACTATTAAATTGGTTGATGTACCAATAAGTGTAATCGTGCCGCCCAAAATAGCCGTGTACGACAGCGGTAATAATAGCTTTGAAGGAGAGTGATTAGGGTTATCTTTTATGGCAGTAATAAGCGATGCAACAACAGCGGTATTGTTAGTAAACGACGATAAAAAGGCGGTTGATAACCCCAATTTTGTAACCGACTTTACTAAACTACCTTTAGATAGTGATTGCGCTAACTTTTGAATTAAGGTGGTTTTTTCAATTGCAATCGACACTAATACCAGTAATACCAAGGTAATAAGCGACGGGTTAGCGTAATTAACTAACATGCTTTCAAGATCAATTAATCCGGTTAAATAACCAGTACCAATGGCACTTACAAATAACCATGCTGGATTAATACGGGTGCCAAAAAGGCACCCGACTAAGGTAAGCATAATGCCTGTTAAAACGAGCTGTTCTACCATGCTTTTAAATTCCTAACAGGCTAAAGTTAACTTATAACTTAGAAATATCAAGCGCTTGCCAATGCGGGAAGTGCTTGCGTACTAAGGTGTTAAATTCAACTTCAAATTCGCTAAAGTTACTTTGCTGTGCTTGGCTTTGCAGCACTTGCTCAATCATGCCCGCAGCAACCGTTAGGTTTGATAAGCGATCTATTAGGATAAACGAGCCTGTTTCGTGATTGCTGTGATACTCGTCTGCCAAAATAGTTTCGGTTAGTTCAAGCGTTACAATCGCAATTTCGTTTAACTGTAATGAGTCGCTAGTGCCGTGCTCAAGCGTGTTTACATCAATTGTGTAATCAATTTTTGTAACAATAGCTGAGGTGTTTTTGCTGCCTAGTTTTAGATTATAGCTTTTACCTAATACTAATGGCGACTCATGCATCCACACAATTTTAGCTTGCAGCTGGTTAGTAACCAAGGCCGTTGAATTTGCAGGGACTATTACGTCGCCTCTGCTAATATCAATTTCGTTATTTAGGGTAACGGTAATTGCTTGGCCTGCTTGTGCGCTATCTAGGTTGCCATCAAAGGTCACAATTTCTTTAATGCTTGATGTTTTACCCGACGGTAATACTTTTACAGCATCGCCTACGTGTATCTTGCCCGATGTCAGTGTGCCCTGAAAACCACGGAAGTTTAAGTTAGGACGAACCACATATTGCACTGGTAGACGCGCTTCAAAGCCGGTATCTGTTTCGGCTGCTGGCGAATCTTCTAGTAATTCAAGTAGCGGCTTGTCGGTGTAATACGGTGTATGAGCAGAGCGCGTTACTACGTTGTCGCCTTTAAGCGCCGACATAGGCACAAACTTAATGTTTGATACGTTAAGTTGCTCAGCAAATTTAAGGTAATCGGCCTTAATTTTTTCATACACGGTTTCGTCAAAATCAACGATATCCATTTTATTAATCGCTACAACAAACTGCTTAATGCCCAGCGAGTCACAAATAAAGCTGTGGCGCTTGGTTTGTACTTGCACGCCGTAACGCGCATCAACCAAAATAATGGCGACATCACTTGTTGATGCACCCGTTACCATGTTGCGCGTGTATTGCTCGTGCCCTGGTGTGTCGGCAATAATAAATTTACGCTTAGCCGTTGAAAAGTAACGGTACGCTACGTCAATGGTAATGCCTTGCTCACGCTCAGCTTGTAAGCCATCAACCAATAATGCAAGGTCAAGATCTTCACCTGCGTTACCTACTTTTTCGTTATCTTTATGAAGGGCAGCTAGCTGATCTTCATAAATTTGGTGGCTGTCGTGCAGTAGGCGGCCAATCAGTGTTGATTTACCGTCATCTACGCTGCCACAGGTAAGCATACGTAATAAGCTTTTATCTTGCTGGCGTGCTAGGTAGGCGTCTATGCCTATTTCTTTTACTTCGTTAAATGTATCGTTATTTTGGCTAGACATTAAAAATACCCCTCACGTTTTTTCTTCTCCATTGAACCGGCTGAATCATGGTCAATAACACGACCTTCACGTTCAGATGACGTAGATAGCAGCATTTCTTCGATGATTTCGGTTAAAGTACTGGCTGTTGACTCAACTGCACCAGTCAGTGGGTAGCAGCCTAATGTACGAAAACGTACAGATTTCATTTGCGGTACTTCACCCTCATTAAGAGGCATACGCTCATCGTCAACCATAATCAAAGTACCGTCGCGCTCAACTACTGGGCGATCTTTAGCTAGGTACAATGGCACCATTTCGATGTTTTCTTGATAAATGTATTGCCAAATATCAAGCTCAGTCCAGTTAGACAACGGGAAAACACGAATGCTTTCGCCCGGATTAACTTGGCTGTTATAGGTGTTCCAAAGCTCAGGACGCTGGTTTTTAGGGTCCCAACGGTGGTGTTTATCGCGGAACGAGTAAACACGCTCTTTTGCGCGTGATTTTTCTTCGTCGCGGCGTGCGCCACCAAATGCAGCATCAAAACCATATTTGTTAAGTGCTTGTTTTAAGCCTTGGGTTTTCATTATGTCGGTATGCTTACCCGAGCCATGCGTAAACGGGCCTACACCCATTTCAATGCCTTCTGGATTTTTGTGTACCAGTAGATCAAAGCCGTATTCTTTAGCTATACGGTCGCGAAACTCAACCATTTCACGAAACTTCCAGTTGGTGTCTACGTGTAATAACGGAAACGGAATTTTTGCAGGGTAAAATGCTTTACGCGCTAAGTGCAAAAGTACCGACGAATCTTTACCAATAGAGTAAAGCATTACTGGGTTCTCAAACTCAGCGGCGACTTCGCGCATGATTTTGATACTTTCAGCTTCAAGTTGCTGAAGGTGAGTTAAAGCCATTGTTAGTCGTCCTACTAAAATGATTAAAAGTTACAAATTTAAAATTCGGTTATGTATTTGATACATCTGTTAGCGGCTGTGCAAAGCTGCTTGTTTGTTCGTTTTCCCCAAACCACGCGAGTTGCGAGTGCAGGGCGGCTACTTCACCAATAATGAGTAGCGCAGGCGATATAATGCTGTTGCGCTGGATTAAGTCGGCAAGTTCGCCTAATTGGCCTATTACTACACGCTGATTTTTACGTGTACCGTTTTCGATAATAGCGACTGGTGTGTCGGCTTTGCGGCCATGTTTTAAAAGCTCGCTCTGTATATGCGGCGATTTAATTACGCCCATGTAAATAGCAAGCGTTTGATTTGCTTTTGCTAGCGATTGCCAATCAAGTTCTTGGCCGTCTTTTTTACAATGCCCAGTTACAAATTGAATGGCTTGCGCATGGTCACGATGCGTTAGCGGAATACCCGCATACGCACTACAACCTGCAGCAGCTGTAATGCCGGGTACAATTTGATAATTTACGTTGTTAGCAGCCAGTACTTGTACTTCTTCGCCACCACGACCATAAATAAACGGATCGCCACCTTTAATTCGGCACACTTTTTTGCCTTGTTTGGCAAGGTCGACCAACATTTGGTTGGTGTCGTCTTGAACAACACTATGATCGCCTAAACGTTTGCCTACACAAATAAGATCAGCATCGCGGCGCACTAGTTCCATAATTTCGTCAGAGACTAAAAAGTCGTATACAACCACATCGGCTTGTTGCATAAGTTGCAGTGCTTTAAGTGTTAAAAGCTCTGGATCGCCAGGGCCTGCACCTACTACATATACTTCGCCTTCAGGTTCTGCTTTAGCATCTAGCATTTGCTCTAGTTGCTGCTGTGCACCTTGGGTATCGCCGGTTTGTACTTTACTCACTACAGATGAGTCGAACACGCCTTCCCAAAATTGGCGGCGGTCTGAAAAATGTTTAAAGCGTTGTTTTACTTTGTCTCTAAAGCCACCTACAAGTGTTGCAAGTGGGCCAATATGATGCGGAATAAGGGTTTCGAGCTTTTCGCGTAAACGACGCGCAAGTACCGGCGCAGTGCCTGCACTTGATATAGCAATGGTGATTGGGTCACGGTCAACAATCGATGGGAATATAAACGTGCATTTAGGTTGGTCATCAACCACGTTTACAAACACATTGCGGGCATTGGCAAGTTCAAATACGTTGTTGTTTACTTCATCACGGTCAGTGGCTGCAATAACAAGCATTTTGCCATCGAGATGCGATTCATCAAAATAAGCATCAATAAGCGTTACTTCATTATTATGTGCATGCTCTTTTAGTTCATCGCAAAACCAAGGTGCTACTAAAGTAACGCTTGCTCTCGCTTTTAAAAACGCGCGACACTTGCGTAATGCGACCTCTCCACCGCCAACAACCAATACTGGTTTGTTGTCGAGTTTGGTAAAGATAGGTAAATACTGCACGTTAATAAGACCCCTAAACAAATTCAAATATAAGAAAACGCTTTATTATGATAAGCAGAATATAGCGGCTATCAATAAGTAAAAAATAATTAAAACCAAGTTGATATAACCAAAAGTTATAATAGGTAGCCCTTTTAGGCCTAAGACTTATTTAACAAGGGATTGGAAAGAGTTACAAGCAAAATAACGGCTTATAGTGTTTGGTTATGAGCTATAGCGAGATTACGTTAATTTGTTACTATGGCAGTAACATTAATTTATTGCCCAATAAATGGATTACTTATGACTGAACAATATGATAACGCTCAATTAGCTGTATCACTTATGGATTTAACGAGCTTAAATAGCTCAGATACTACGAGCGATATTCAGCTGCTTATAAATAGCATAAATCCCACGTTAGGTACGCCTGCTGCGGTATGTGTTTACAGCGATTTTGTGGACGATGCAAAAATTACGTTAGCAGCACGAGAGCTTAACCACATTAAGGTAGCCACGGTTACTAACTTCCCAACGGGCGATGCACCGCTTAGCGACGTAATAAACGAAACGCTTATTGCTATTGAGCGCGGCGCCGATGAAATCGATTTAGTTATACCCTATAAAGCACTTATTGCCGGCGATGAGAACACCGTGCTTGAATATATACAGCAAAGTAAAAAAGCTTGCGGCACACAGGCCCAATTAAAAGTAATTATAGAAACCGGCGAGCTAAAAACGGATGAGTTAATCACAAAGGCTACTAACTTAGCTATTCAAGGTGGTGCCGACTTTGTAAAAACCAGCACAGGTAAAGTGGCTGTCAATGCAACGCTTGAAGCAACAAAAGTGATGCTTAGTGCCATCAAGCAATCAGGTAAGCGCGTAGGCTTTAAAGCAGCTGGCGGTGTTAAAACAGTAGCCGATGCAAAGGACTATTTAGCACTAACATGTACAATAATGGGTCATGACTACTTACAGGCTGATACCTTTAGGTTTGGTGCCTCAAGCTTACTAAGTGATGTGTATGAAGTATTAGAAAAATAAACAGTAAATTAAGCACCATGCCTTTAAATAAGAGGGTAAATGTTTGGCAGGCGAAACAATAATGGAATTAATTAATTAGATTTTCCTATGTGGGTATCTTTTAGGCTTGTGTAAATGATTTGCGTAAGTATAATAGGCATCCACTTTGCAGGGGCGTAGTTCCAATTGGTAGAACAGCGGTCTCCAAAACCGACGGTTGGGAGTTCGAATCTCTCCGCCCCTGCCAATTTTACTTGTA
Source organism: Pseudoalteromonas sp. MMG006 (assembly GCF_018101025.1). Taxonomy (NCBI): domain Bacteria; kingdom Pseudomonadati; phylum Pseudomonadota; class Gammaproteobacteria; order Alteromonadales; family Pseudoalteromonadaceae; genus Pseudoalteromonas; species Pseudoalteromonas sp. MMG006. Next base: position 15,586 of record NZ_JAGJEJ010000016.1, on the reverse strand, counting down.
AGTTGAGTAAGTCTGGGGTTAAAAATCGGTTTAAATAAGTCTGTTTTTAAGTTTAGATTTTAATGGATTAACCCTGCCATTGTGTAGGGTTGTTGTGTCTGTAGTTAGGGTAATAATATTATGAGCACGAATGTAGAAACACCATCAAGTGCGATGGAGTCAGTAAAGTGGTTAGTAGCTATCGCGCTACTTGCAGGCGCAGTTGTTGGTAATCACATGTTTGCAGATCAGTCTGTATTACTACGTGCTATTGGCGTTGTAATTGCAATAGCAGCTGGTTTAGGTATTGCCTCGCAAACATTTAAGGGACGTACTTTCCTTGCTTTCGCTAAAGAAGCACGTATTGAAGTACGCAAAGTAATTTGGCCAACGCGTCAAGAAACTACCCACACGACATTAATTGTAATGGTTGCAACAGTGATTATGGCGCTTATCCTTTGGGGATTAGATGGCATTTTATTCCGCGCTGTAGGCTTTTTAACTGGATTGGAGATCTGATCCCATGTCGGATGAGAACAAAGAAATTAAGTTACGTTGGTATGTAGTACAAGCTTTTTCGGGTTACGAAAAGCGTGTGGCACAAACGTTAACTGAACATATTAAAATCGAAGGCCTTGAAGAGAGCTTTGGTGAGATATTAGTACCAACTGAAGAAGTTGTTGAGATGCGCGCTGGTCAAAAGCGTAAATCTGAGCGTAAATTCTTTCCAGGTTACGTATTAGTACAAATGGATATGAACGATGCTAGCTGGCACTTAGTGAACAGCACAGAACGCGTAATGGGCTTTATTGGTGGTACTTCTGACCGTCCAGCGCCTATTAGCTCAAAAGAAGCTGATCGTATACTTAACCGCCTACAAGAAAATGCTGAAGCACCTAAACCTGCTACATTATTTGAACCAGGTGAAGTTGTACGCGTTACTGATGGCCCATTTGCTGACTTTAGCGGTGTGGTTGAAGAAGTTGACTACGAAAAGAGCCGCGTAAAAGTATCTGTACTTATTTTTGGTCGTTCTACGCCGGTTGAGCTTGAATTTGGTCAAGTTGAGCAAGATAAGTAATTGATTAAAAAAGCTTCGCCAAAGTTTTTATAAATTTTGGCACGAAGCTTGAAAAAGGCCGCTGATTAACTTATAATCAGCGGCCTTTTTGTATTAAGGTAAAAATTTATTTTTACTGTACAAAAAGTACGAAACCAATTTTTAAACTGGGAAGCCGTTAGAGTACGCGTCCTCGCGCGCACAAGGCTAAGACCCACCAAATGAGGTATTTATAATGGCTAAAAAAGTTGAAGCTTTAATCAAGCTACAAGTTGCCGCTGGTATGGCTAATCCTAGTCCTCCAGTAGGTCCTGCACTAGGTCAACACGGTGTAAACATCATGGAATTCTGTAAAGCGTTTAACGCACGTACAGAGTCTATCGAAAAAGGCGCTCCAGTTCCTGTAGTGATCTCTGTTTACGGTGACCGTTCATTTACGTTCGACATGAAAACGCCACCTGCTGCTTACTTACTTAAGAAAGCTGCTGGTATCAAGTCAGGCTCAGGCCGTCCTAACACTGATAAAGTAGGCACAGTAACTCGTGCTCAACTTGAAGAGATTGTTGAGACAAAACGAACTGACCTTACAGCTGCCGATATGGACGCAGCGGTTCGCACTATCGCAGGTTCTGCGCGTGCGATGGGCTTGAACGTAGAGGACTAAGAAATGGCTAAATTAACTAAACGTATGCGTACTATCCGCGAAAAAGTGGAAGTAACTAAAGATTACGAAATCAATGAAGCAGTTGCTCTTTTAAAAGAGTTAGCGACAGCTAAATTCGTAGAAAGTGTTGACGTTGCCGTTAACCTTGGTATCGATGCTCGTAAATCTGACCAAAACGTTCGTGGTGCAACTGTACTACCTAACGGTACTGGCCGTGACGTTCGTGTTGCTGTATTCACACAAGGCGCTAATGCAGAAGCTGCAAAAGAAGCCGGTGCTGAATTAGTAGGCATGGAAGATCTTGCTGAACTAGTTAAAAAAGGCGAGATGAACTTTGACGTTGTTGTTGCATCACCAGACGCTATGCGTGTTGTTGGTCAACTAGGTCAAATCTTAGGCCCACGTGGTCTAATGCCAAACCCTAAAACTGGTACTGTAACGCCTAACGTTGCAGAAGCAGTTAAAAATGCTAAAGCAGGTCAAGTACGTTACCGTAATGACAAAAATGGCATCATCCATACTACTATCGGTAAGGTTGATTTCACTGCTGAGCAACTTCAACAAAACCTTGAAGCTCTAATTGTTGCGCTTAAGAAGGCTAAACCTTCTCAAGCTAAAGGTGTTTACTTGAAAAAAGTAACTATCTCTACAACAATGGGTGCAGGTGTTTCTGTTGACCAAAACACTTTAAGCACAGTTGTAGCTTAATTTGGTGTTTACATGGCGCGAAATTTATACTATAATTTTGCGCCATTTTGTTGATTAATTTATTAATTGGCAAAGTAAAGAATTCGGGTTGAAGTCCATAATTTCGGTGTGCCTCTGGCAAGTCGATAAATTGGGCTTCCGTCCAAGACCGTAGGCGGTTTCGGCCTTAATGTTTACCTACGTAGACGGTGTGAATCCCCAGATAGATTTTTCCTAATCCTTCTGGCTCTCGCCGTAAAAAGCATCTCCATCAGATATTTTGGTGGGGAAGAGTAAAAACAGGGAAGCCGAATGTCGGTAACCCCATTAAACCAGGAGTAACACCCATGGCTTTAAATCTTCAAGGCAAAAAAGCAATTGTTGCTGAAGTCAACGAAGCAGCCAATGGTGCTCTTTCTGCAGTTGTTGCAGATTCTCGTGGTGTAGCAGTAGGCGCAATTACAGCCCTTCGTAAAGAAGCTCGTGAAGCTGGTGTATGGATGAAAGTTGTTCGTAACACGCTAGCAAAACGTGCTGTTGAAGGTACTGAATTTGAATGTCTATCTGACTCGTTAGTTGGTCCAAGCTTAATCGCTTTCTCATCAGAGCACCCTGGTGCTGCTGCGCGTATCTTTTCAGATTTCGCGAAAAAGAATGAGAAATTTGAGCTTAAAACGGCCGCTTTTGAAGGTAACATCGTAGACGCAGCAATGCTTGCTACATTACCTACATACGACGAAGCTGTTGCACGCTTAATGAGCGCTATGAAAGAAGCGTCTGCTGGCAAATTGTGTAAAACAATTGAAGCAGTACGTGTACAGAAAGAAGAGCAAGCTGCTTAATTTTAAGCTGTTTAACCTCCCTTTCGGTGTAAAAATTTATTTGGACCTAGAGTCCGTTAATTATTAGGAAATTTGTAATGTCTGTAACTAAAGACCAAATCCTTGACGCAATTGCTGAAATGTCAGTAATGGACGTTGTTGCTCTTATCGAAGCAATGGAAGAAAAATTCGGCGTAACTGCTGCAGCTGCAATGGTAGCTGGTCCAGCTGCTGAAGCTGCTGAAGAGAAAACAGAGTTTGACGTAATCCTTACTGGCGCTGGCGCTAACAAGGTTGCTGCAATCAAAGCTGTTCGTAGCGCAACTGGCCTTGGCCTTAAAGAAGCGAAAGCGCTTGTTGAAGCTGCTCCTGCACCTATCAAAGAAGGTGTATCTAAAGAAGAAGCTGAAGCACTTCAAAAAGACCTTACTGAAGCTGGTGCTGAAGTTGAGGTTAAGTAATTTAGCTTTTGCTAAGTTCGCTGCCTGAGAAATCAGGCAAGGGCTGGTGATTATTTAATCACCGGCCTTTTTGCGCTATAGAGCGATGTATTCCTATAGCTCAAATAAAATCTGATTTTCTCTTTACTTTCAACGCTTTATAGTTTGCTAGTGTTGTGAAGGGGAGTTTATTAGAACAACAATTAAATGTTGTAAATCTTGGCTTAGATGCCAGTTAAGTCTGTTCTTACAAGAACAGGTCGGGTCAAAGATCAGCAAGCTGAGGAACCCCATGGCTTACTCTTATTCTGAAAAGAAACGTATCCGTAAGGATTTTGGTAAACGTCCACAAGTTTTGGATATACCTTTCTTACTGTCGACGCAGTTAGAATCGTTTAAAAAATTCTTAGTCCCGGACGCTGATGGCGATCATGGTTTGGAAGCTGCCTTCCGTTCTGTGTTCCCAATTAAAAGCTACTCGGGAAATTCTGAGCTTCAATACGTAAGTTATCGTATTGGTGAGCCAGTATTCGATGTAAAAGAATGTCAAATTCGCGGTGTGACTTATTCTGCTCCACTTCGCGTGAAACTGCGTCTTGTAGTTATGGACAAAGAAGCTCCAGGCACAGTTAAAGACATTAAAGAGCAAGAAGTTTACATGGGCGAAATTCCGCTCATGACCGATACCGGTACTTTTGTAATCAATGGTACAGAGCGTGTTATCGTTTCTCAGCTACACCGTAGCCCTGGTGTATTCTTTGATAACGACCGCGGTAAAACCCATTCATCGGGTAAAGTATTATATAACGCTCGCGTTATACCTTACCGTGGTTCATGGTTAGACTTCGAATTTGATGCAAAAGATAACCTATACGTTCGTATTGACCGTCGTCGTAAATTACCGGCGTCTATCATTTTACGTGCACTAGAGTATTCTAGCGAACAAATCCTAGATATGTTCTTCGATAACACTGCGTTTGAAGTAACTGACGGTAAAGTTCTTATGGAACTTGTACCTTCACGTTTACGTGGTGAAACTGCCGCTTTTGATATCAAAGGCGAAGACGGTGAAGTACTTGTTGAAGCGGGTCGTCGTATTACGGCACGTCATATCAAGAGCATCGAGAAGAAAGGCATTAATCAATTAGAAGTACCACATGAGTACATCATTGGCCGTATTGTAGCTAAAAACTATGTTGATGAGTCAACAGGTGAAGTGATTGCAAACGCTAATGACGAGCTATCTCTAGAATTGATGGCTGAATTGGTTAAAGCTGGTCACACTAAAATTGATACGTTATATATCAATGAAGTGGACAGCGGTGCTTACATGTCAAATACATTAAACATTGACTCTTCAAGCAACCGTTTAGAAGCATTAGTAGAAATTTATCGCATGATGCGCCCAGGCGAGCCACCGACGAAAGACGCGGCTGAAGCCTTATTTGAGAACTTGTTCTTCTCTGAAGAGCGTTATGACTTATCTACTGTAGGTCGTATGAAGTTCAACAGCCGTGTTGGTTATGATACTGATACAGGCCCTGGCACATTAAATAAAGAAGACATCGTGTCTGTTATGAAAGTATTAATTGCTATTCGTAACGGTCAAGGCGATGTTGATGATATTGACCACTTAGGCAACCGTCGTATACGTAGTGTTGGCGAAATGGCTGAGAACCAATTCCGTGTAGGTTTAGTACGTGTAGAACGTGCTGTACGTGAGCGTTTAAGCTTAGGTGACCTTGACGCGATAATGCCACAAGATCTTATTAACGCTAAGCCTATTTCGGCAGCGGTTAAAGAGTTCTTCGGCTCGTCTCAGTTATCACAGTTTATGGACCAAAATAACCCGCTATCAGAAGTAACGCATAAGCGTCGTATTTCTGCATTAGGTCCGGGCGGTCTAACTCGTGAACGCGCTGGCTTTGAAGTACGTGACGTTCACGTAACTCACTACGGTCGCGTATGTCCAATCGAGACTCCTGAGGGTCCAAACATCGGTCTAATTAACTCATTGTCTACGTACGCACGTACAAATGACTATGGTTTCTTAGAAACACCTTACCGCAAAGTGGTAGACGGTGTTGTAACTGATGAAGTTGATTACTTATCAGCCATTGAAGAAGGTCAGTTTGTTATCGCACAGGCGAACTCAAACTTAACTGAAACCAATGAGTTTGTTGATGAACTTATTCCATGTCGTCACAAAGGTGAATCTACCTTTATGGGTCGTATGGATCAGCAATATATGGATGTATCACCACAACAGGTGATCTCTGTAGCGGCAGCACTTATCCCGTTCTTAGAACACGATGATGCTAACCGTGCATTGATGGGTTCAAACATGCAACGTCAAGCAGTACCAACATTGAAAGCGGATAAGCCGTTAGTAGGTACTGGTATTGAGTTAACACTAGCAAAAGATTCTGGTGTAACGATTGTTGCTAAACGTGGTGGTGAAGTAATGTATGCTGACGCAAGTCGCATCGTTGTAAACGTACATGAAGAAGAACGCATTCCAGGTGAAGCGGGCATCGACATCTACAACTTAACCAAATACACACGTTCTAACCAAAATACATGTATTAACCAAAAACCAACTTGTATGGTTGGCGAACCGGTTACTCGTGGTGACGTGTTAGCAGATGGTCCTTCGACTGACTTAGGTGATTTAGCCCTTGGTCAAAACCTTCGCGTGGCATTCATGCCATGGAACGGTTACAACTTCGAGGATTCAATCTTACTATCAGAGCGCGTAGTTGAAGAAGATCGTCTAACGACTATTCATATTCAAGAGCTACAGTGTGTTGCCCGTGATACTAAATTAGGTCCTGAAGAGATCACTGCAGATATCCCGAATGTGGGTGAGTCTGCACTAGGCAAGCTTGATGAATCAGGCGTTGTTTATATTGGTGCTGAGGTTAAAGGCGGCGATATCCTAGTAGGTAAAGTGACTCCGAAAGGCGAGACGCAATTAACACCTGAAGAGAAGCTACTGCGTGCTATCTTCGGCGAAAAAGCGTCTGACGTTAAAGACAGCTCTTTACGTGTACCAAACTCTGTAACTGGTACTGTAATTGACGTACAAGTTTTCACTCGTGATGGTGTTGAAAAAGATAAACGTGCGTTAGAAGTTGAAGATATGCAGCTTCGCGAAGCGAAGAAAGACTTCAACGAAGAGTTCCGCATTTTAGAAGCTGGCGTTTTAGGACGTGCTCGCAAGTTACTTGTGAATTCAGGCTTCGAAGAAAGCAACTTAGCGTCAATGAATGCTGAAAAGCTACTTACTCAAAGCCTTGCTGAAGAAGACAAGCAAGCTGAACTTGAGCAATTAGCATCTCAGTACGATGAGCTTAAAGCTGAATACGATAAGAAGTTTGAAAATAAACGTCGTAAAATTACCCAAGGTGATGACTTAGCACCAGGCGTACTTAAGATTGTTAAAGTATACCTAGCTGTTAAACGTCGTATCCAACCAGGTGATAAAATGGCGGGTCGTCACGGTAACAAAGGTGTTATCTCGACTATCGTACCAGTAGAAGATATGCCATACGATGATAAAGGTCGTACGGTAGATATCGTACTGAATCCACTAGGTGTACCATCACGAATGAACATCGGTCAGATCCTTGAAACACACATGGGTCTAGCTGCACGTGGTATTGGTGAGCGCTTAGAGGAAATGATGAAGGAACAACGTGAGCTTCATGAGCTACGTGAATTCATCAAGCAAGCTTACGAAATCGGTGAATCTCGTCAAGAAGTAGATATTGCAAGCTTCTCTGATGATGAAATTCGTCGTTTAGCTGAAAACTTAAAAGGTGGTTTACCAATCGCTACTCCTGCATTTGATGGCGCGAAAGAAAACGAAATCAAAGACATGCTAGAGCTTGGTGGATACCCGAGAAGTGGTCAGGTTACACTCTATGATGGCCGTACTGGCGATCAGTTTGAACGTCAAGTAACTGTAGGTTACATGTACATGCTTAAACTTAACCACTTGGTTGATGACAAGATGCACGCACGTTCTACTGGTTCTTACAGCCTTGTTACTCAGCAGCCGCTGGGTGGTAAAGCACAGTTCGGTGGCCAGCGTTTTGGTGAGATGGAAGTATGGGCACTTGAAGCTTACGGTGCTGCTTACACTCTACAAGAAATGCTAACAGTGAAATCGGATGACGTGAACGGTCGTACTAAGATGTATAAAAACATCGTTGATGGTAACCATAAAATGGAACCAGGTATGCCAGAATCGTTCAACGTATTGTTGAAAGAAATCCGCTCACTGGGTATCAACATCGAGTTGGAAGAAAATTAAGCCAATTAGATGCTGCAGTTAACCCTGCAGCATCTGTTACGGCTGAATAGAATGTAGGGACGAGACTACCCGTCCTCAAGATTAACTCCGACAGGAGAGCTAAGGTGAAAGACTTACTTAAGTTTCTGAAGCAACAAAATAAGACCGAAGAATTCGATGCAATTCGCATTGGTCTTGCTTCACCAGACATGGTTCGTTCATGGTCATACGGTGAAGTAAAGAAACCTGAGACTATTAACTACCGTACTTTCAAGCCTGAGCGCGATGGCTTATTCTGTGCCCGTATTTTCGGCCCAGTGAAAGATTATGAGTGTTTATGTGGTAAATATAAACGCCTTAAACACCGTGGTGTGATCTGTGAGAAGTGTGGCGTTGAAGTTACACTTACTAAAGTGCGTCGTGATCGTATGGGTCATATCGACCTTGCGAGCCCAGTAGCACATATATGGTTTTTAAAATCATTACCGTCACGTATCGGCTTAATGCTTGATATGACGCTTCGTGATATTGAACGTGTTCTTTACTTCGAATCATTCGTAGTAACTGAGCCTGGTATGACTACGCTTGAACGTGGTCAGCTTTTAGGTGAAGAAGAATACCTAGATTCATTAGAAGAGCATGGTGATGAATTTGAAGCCAAGATGGGTGCCGAAGCAGTATTAGACTTGCTTCGTGAACTTGATCTTGGCCAATTAATTGCAGAAATGCGTGAAGAGTTACCAACAATTAACTCTGAAACTAAGCGTAAGAAGATCACTAAACGTCTTAAATTAATGGAATCGTTCCACCAATCAGGTAATAACCCTGAGTGGATGATCATGACAGTACTTCCAGTATTGCCACCTGATCTACGTCCATTAGTACCACTAGACGGTGGTCGTTTTGCGACTTCTGATCTAAATGACCTTTACCGTCGTGTTATTAACCGTAATAACCGCCTTAAGCGTCTATTAGATTTAGCTGCACCAGATATTATCGTACGCAACGAAAAACGTATGTTACAAGAAGCGGTAGATGCGCTACTTGATAACGGTCGTCGTGGTCGTGCTATAACAGGTTCTAACAAACGTCCTCTTAAATCTCTTGCTGATATGATCAAGGGTAAGCAAGGTCGTTTCCGTCAGAACTTACTTGGTAAGCGTGTAGATTACTCTGGCCGTTCTGTAATCACGGTTGGTCCTACACTTAAGCTTCATCAATGTGGTCTTCCTAAGAAGATGGCACTTGAGTTATTCAAACCATTTATCTATGGCAAACTAGAGCGTCGCGGCATGGCTACGACAATCAAAGCTGCTAAGAAGATGGTTGAACGTGAAGTAGCGGAAGTATGGGATGTATTAGACGAAGTAATTCGTGAACATCCAGTATTACTTAACCGTGCACCAACACTTCACCGTTTGGGTATCCAAGCGTTTGAACCTGTGCTTATCGAAGGTAAAGCGATTCATTTGCACCCATTAGTATGTGCGGCTTACAACGCCGATTTCGATGGTGACCAAATGGCGGTACACGTACCGTTAACAATCGAAGCGCAGCTTGAAGCACGTGCACTAATGATGTCTACAAACAACATCTTATCTCCTGCGAATGGTGAGCCAATCATCGTTCCTTCACAGGATGTTGTATTAGGTCTTTACTACATGACGCGCGATCGCATTAATGCGAAAGGCGAAGGCATTGTATTTAAAGATCCTAAAGAAGCAGAAAAAGCATACCGTAGCGGTAATGCAGAACTTCACGCTCGCGTGAAAGTGCGTATCAGCCAATCAGTTAAGAACGAAGACGGTGTAGTAGAAGATACTATTACTATCATCGACACTACTGTTGGTCGTGCGATTCTGTCTCTAATTTTACCTAAAGGTATGCCGTTTGAGTCAATCAACCAAGCATTAGGTAAAAAGCAGATTTCTAGCTTATTAAACGAGTGTTACCGTCGTCTAGGTCTAAAAGACACTGTTGTGTTTGCTGACCAAGTTATGTACACCGGTTTCCACTACGCAATGAAGTCAGGTGTTTCAATTGGTATTGATGACTTAGTTATCCCGCCAGTTAAAGCACAGATCATTGAATCAGCTGAGGCTGAAGTAACTGAAATCAACCAACAATTCCAATCAGGTCTTGTAACGGCTGGTGAAAAGTACAATAAAGTTATCGATATCTGGTCACGTGTAAATGAAAACTTATCACGTGAAATGATGGCCAACTTGTCAAAAGACATGGTTATTAATGCTAAAGGTGAAGAAGAAGAGCAACCGTCATTTAACTCAGTGTTTATGATGGCCGACTCTGGTGCTCGTGGTAGTGCCGCTCAGATCCGTCAGCTAGCAGGTATGCGTGGTCTAATGGCACGTCCAGATGGTTCAATCATCGAGACGCCAATCACGGCTAACTTCCGTGAAGGTCTAAACGTACTTCAGTACTTCATCTCAACGCACGGTGCGCGTAAAGGCCTTGCCGATACAGCACTGAAAACAGCGAACTCGGGTTACCTAACGCGTCGTTTAGTAGACGTTGCACAAGATTTGGTAATTAACGAAGACGACTGTGGCACAGAAGATGGCTTAACAATGAAACCGCTTATTGAAGGTGGTGATGTTGTAGAAGCACTTCGTGAACGTGTTCTTGGTCGTGTTGTTGCTGAAGATATCGTTATTCCAGGTACTAACACAGTGCTTGTTGAACGTAATATCATGCTCGATGAAAAACTGTGTGACCTTTTAGAAGAGCACTCAGTAGATGAAGTACGCGTACGCTCAGTTATCACATGTGATAACGACTTTGGTGTATGTGCTAAGTGTTATGGTCGTGACCTTGCACGTGGTCATATCATCAACGCGGGTGAATCTGTAGGTGTTATCGCGGCGCAGTCAATTGGTGAGCCGGGTACACAGCTTACGATGCGTACATTCCACATCGGTGGTGCGGCATCAAGAGCGTCAGCTGAAAATAATGTACAAGTTAAAACTAACGGTACATTAAAACTGCACAACGCTAAATACGTATTAAACACAGACGGTAAGATTGTTATTACCTCACGTTCTACTGAGATCACTATCATTGATAGCTATGGTCGTGAAAAAGAGCGTTATAAAGTACCTTACGGTGCGGTATTAACAGTGCAAGACAATGCTGAAGTTCAAGGTAACGACATTGTTGCTACTTGGGACCCGCATAGTCACCCAATTGTTCTTGAGCATAAGTCAAAAGTATCGTTCAGCGATATCGATGACTCAAATACAGAGACACAAACCGATGAACTAACCGGTTTAACTCGTATTGTTGTTAAAGACCTTGCTAAAGCCAATGCGAAAGAACCTAAGCTTATCATCGAAAGTGAAGAGCGCGGTCTGCAAGAAACACGTTTACCTTCATTCACTACTATTGAAGTGACAGATGGTGCGACTGCAAACCCTGGTGACGTGTTAGCACGTATTCCACAAGAAGGTTCGAAAACTCGTGATATCACGGGTGGTCTACCACGCGTAGCCGACTTATTTGAAGCGCGTAAACCTAAAGAGCCAGCTATCTTAGCTGAGATCACAGGTACTATTAGCTTCGGTAAAGAAACTAAAGGTAAGAAGCGTTTAGTTATTACTCCAGCTGAAGGCGATCATTACGAAGAAATGATTCCTAAGTGGCGTCAACTTAACGTGTTTGAAGGTGAGCAAGTGTCTAAAGGTGAAGTTATCGCCGATGGTCCTGAATCACCACATGACATCTTACGCCTACGTGGTGTGACTCATGTTGCTAACTACATCGTTAACGAAGTGCAAGAGGTTTACCGTTTGCAAGGCGTTAAGATCAATGACAAGCACATTGAAACAATTATCCGTCAGATGATTCGTAAATGTACAATTATACACGGTGGTGATACTGAGTTCTTAGCGGGTGAGCAAATTGAAGTAGCTCGCGTTAATATCGCTAATCGTGACCTTGAAAAACAAGGTAAAATCCCAGCGAAGTTTGAAATACAACTTATGGGTATCACGAAAGCATCACTTGCAACAGAATCTTTCATCTCAGCAGCGTCTTTCCAAGAAACAACACGTGTTCTTACAGATGCAGCAGTGAATGGTAAGAGCGATGAGCTTCGCGGTCTGAAAGAAAACGTAATAGTGGGTCGTTTGATCCCAGCCGGTACCGGTTTTGCGTATCACCAGGATCGTATGGCACGTCGTAAGCAAAGTTTAGTTGTTGAAGAGCAAACAGTAAGTGCAGAAGAGGCAACTCAAGCACTAACTGATGCTTTAAACGCTGATTTGTCTGGAAATCAATAAACTGTTCTTAATCAATAGATTAAGTGATAGTAAGGCAGATATATTCTGTCTTGCTATCAGTTTAGGTTGACAGGTTAAACTTTGCTCATTAAAATTCCGCCACCCATTTACTTGCATGTATGTTAAAAGCTTGTAAAAAGGGCGGATTTTTTTATTTTTTTCAGTAGTAATTTTAATTTCAGGAGCTATTTAAATGGCAACTATTAACCAGCTAGTGCGTAAGCCACGTCGTAGCAAGGTTACTAAAAGTAACTCAGCTGCGCTTAAAGCGTGTCCGCAAAAGCGTGGTGTATGTACTCGCGTATATACAACTACACCTAAGAAACCAAACTCGGCGTTACGTAAAGTAGCTCGTGTACGTTTAACTAACGGTTTCGAAGTAACTTCATACATTGGTGGTGAAGGTCATAACCTTCAAGAGCATAGTGTAATCCTAATCCGTGGTGGTCGTGTTAAAGATTTACCAGGTGTGCGTTTTCACACTGTACGTGGTGCACTTGACTGTGCAGGCGTTAGCGACCGTCGTCAAGCTCGTTCTAAATACGGTGCAAAACGCCCTAAAGGCTAATTGTTTTCCGTTAGTAAGGCCAAGCACTAAATATTATTAATTATTGTTTTGGGTGATTGTTCCAAAAGGACAAACCTGAATAAACCGGAGATACAAAATGCCTAGAAGACGCGTAATAGGTCAACGTAAAATTCTTCCAGATCCTAAGTTCGGATCGGAACTTCTTGCTAAATTCGTTAACATCGTAATGTTAGACGGCAAGAAATCTACTGCTGAAAAAATTGTTTATGGTGCGCTAGACGTGGCTGCTGAGAAATCAGGCAAGTCGCACCTAGAAATCTTTGAAACTGCACTTGATAACATCCGTCCACAGGTAGAGGTTAAATCTCGCCGTGTTGGTGGTTCAACTTATCAAGTACCAGTTGAAGTACGTCCAGTACGTCGCAACGCATTAGGTATGCGTTGGTTAGTAGACGCTGCACGTAAGCGTGGCGAAAAATCTATGGGCTTACGTTTAGCTCAAGAAATCGTTGACGCTGCTGACAACAAAGGCACTGCGGTTAAGAAACGTGAAGACGTTCACCGTATGGCTGAAGCGAATAAAGCATTCGCACATTACCGTTGGTAATCTGTCCTTAACCTTTAAGAGGATCATATGGCACGTACAACTCCACTTGAGCGCTACCGTAATATCGGCATAGTAGCTCACGTAGATGCAGGCAAAACCACCACAACAGAACGTGTTCTGTTCTACACGGGTCTTTCTCATAAGATCGGTGAAGTACATGATGGCGCCGCAACTATGGATTGGATGGAGCAGGAACAAGAGCGTGGTATCACAATCACTTCTGCTGCAACAACGTGTTTCTGGAAAGGGATGGACGCTCAATTTGACGACCATCGCATCAATATTATTGATACTCCAGGACACGTAGATTTCACTATCGAAGTAGAGCGTTCTTTACGCGTATTAGATGGTGCGGTAGTTGTTCTTTGTGCTTCATCAGGTGTACAGCCGCAAACTGAGACAGTTTGGCGTCAAGCGAACAAATACGAAGTTCCGAGAATGATCTTCGTAAATAAAATGGATCGCACGGGCGCTGACTTCTTAACGGTTGTTAGCCAGGTGAAATCTCGTCTTGGAGCAATGCCTGTTCCAATCCAGTTGCCAATTGGCGCTGAAGACGACTTTAAAGGTGTAATTGACCTTATAAAAATGAAAGCTATTAATTGGAACCAAGCGGACCAAGGTATGACTTTCTCTTATGAGGCAATACCGGCAGAACTTCAAGAGTTAGCTGAAGAATGGCACTCCCATTTAGTTGAAAGTGCAGCTGAAGCCTCTGAAGAACTAATGGATAAGTACTTAGAAGGTGAAGAGTTAAGTGAAGCAGAGATTAAATCTGCTTTACGTCAACGCACATTAGCGAACGAGATTGTTCCCATTACGTGTGGTAGCGCATTTAAAAACAAGGGCGTTCAAGCTGTGCTTGATGGCGTTGTTGAGTACATGCCAGCACCAACACAAGTGAAACAAATCCAAGGTATCTTAGAAAATGGTACTGAGGAAGAACGTCCAGCTGATGATAAAGCGCCGTTTGCTGCACTCGCATTTAAGATTGCAACAGACCCGTTTGTTGGCACTTTAACCTTTTTCCGTGTTTACTCTGGTACCGTTAAACAGGGTGACGCGGTTTATAACCCAGTTAAAAGTAAGCGTGAGCGACTTGGCCGTATCGTACAGATGCATTCAAACTCACGTGAAGAGATCAAAGAAGTTTACGCAGGCGATATCGCGGCAGCTATTGGTCTTAAAGACGTAACAACAGGTGAAACACTGTGTGATCCGAATTCTATTATTACGCTTGAGCGTATGGAATTCCCTGAACCAGTTATCTCTGTTGCGGTTGAGCCTCGCACAATCGCTGACCAAGATAAGATGGGTATCGCGCTAGGTAAACTAGCGGCAGAAGATCCGTCTTTTCGCGTACAAACTGACGAAGAATCAGGCCAGACTATAATCTCTGGTATGGGTGAACTTCACCTAGATATCATTGTCGACCGTATGAAACGTGAATTCAGTGTTGAATGTAACGTTGGTAAGCCGCAGGTTGCCTACCGAGAAGCTATTCGTTCAACTGTTGAAGTTGAAGGGAAGTTTATACGTCAATCAGGTGGTCGTGGTCAATATGGTCACGTCTGGGTTAAACTTGAACCGATGGATATTTCGGATGATGAAGCACCAACTTATGAGTTCGTTAACGAAACGGTAGGTGGTTCTGTTCCTAAAGAATTTATCCCTGCGGTAGACAAAGGTCTCCAAGAGCAAATGTCTCAAGGTGTACTGGCAGGCTACCCATTACTTGGCGTTAAAGCGACTCTATATGATGGTTCATTCCATGATGTAGATTCGAATGAAATGGCATTTAAAGTAGCAGGTTCAATGGCAATGAGAAACGGGGCGCTAGAAGCTGACCCTGTATTATTAGAGCCTATGATGAAGGTTGAAGTAATCACTCCTGACTCAAACATGGGTGATGTAGTTGGCGACCTTAACCGTCGTCGCGGCATGATCGAAGGCATGGAAGATGCAATAGGTGGACTTAAGCAAATTAATGCTCAAGTTCCTCTTTCTGAAATGTTTGGTTATGCAACTGCTTTACGATCTGCAACACAGGGCCGTGCCTCATACTCTATGGAGTTTTTGAAGTACGCTGAAGCCTCTAAACAGGTTGCAGATACAATAATTTCAGCTCGCGCTGTAATATGATTTTAGCTTGTCTGGCTCAATAGTGGGTCAGGCTTTAATTTCTTAATTAGGAATTTTTTAAG